>NZ_JBHWOO010000104.1:0-15866 GCF_043424415.1 Luteococcus sp.
CATGCGTCCGGTGGGGCTCATCCACACCAGCCGCTCGATCTCGATCTCGACGCCGGCCTCCTCCTGGGCCTCGCGGACGGCCGCCAGGTGGGGGTCCTCCCCCGGCTCCACGATCCCGCAGATGGGGGTCCAGCTGCCGTCATCACTACGCTGCACGCACAGCACCTGCTCGCCGCGCGGACCGGGCCGCAGCACGACGGCCGTGGTGCCGGGCAGCCACAGCAGGCTGTGTCCGACGTGCTTGCGAAGTTCGAGGATGAAGTCCGGGGTTGGCATGGTGCCAGCCTAGTGGCGCAGCAACCGGCGGACCCGGGCATCCATGAGGGTGTGGGCGGCCCGGCACGAGAGGCGCGATCCGCGTTCCGCATCGTGGTTGGGCAGGCGCACGGGCTGCCGAAGCAGGGCCTGAGGCCCTAGACTCCGATCTGGAAGGCCAGGACCGTGGCCCGTTCAAGGAGGAACAGTGGGAAACCAGATCACCAAGGTGCTCGTGGCGAACCGCGGCGAGATCGCCGTCCGAGTGATCCGCGCGGCAGCCGACGCCGGAATCGGCAGCGTTGCCATCTACGCGGACAGCGACGCGGACGCCCTTTTCGTCACGCTCGCCGACGAGGCCTTCGCCCTGAACGGTGCGACGCCCGCCGAGACCTACCTCGACATCAACAAGATCCTCACGATCGCTGCCAACAGTGGCGCTGACGCGATCCACCCGGGCTACGGCTTCCTGGCCGAGAATGCCGACTTCGCCCAGGCCGTCATCGACGCCGGCCTGATCTGGATCGGCCCGCCGCCGAAGGCCATCGAGTCGCTCGGCGACAAGGTCCAGGCCCGCCACATCGCCCTCAAGGTGGGGGCTCCGCTGGTGCCCGGCACCCCCGACCCGGTCAAGGACGCCGACGAGGTGATCGCCTTCGCCGAGGAGCACGGCCTGCCGATCGCCATCAAGGCCGCCTTCGGTGGCGGTGGCCGCGGCCTCAAGGTTGCCCGCACCATGGAGGAGGTGGCCGAGCAGTTCGACTCCGCCACGCGTGAGGCCGTCACCGCCTTCGGCCGTGGCGAGTGCTTCGTCGAGCGCTACCTCGACAAGCCGCGCCACGTCGAGACCCAGTGCCTGGCCGACCAGCACGGCAATGTCGTGGTGGTCTCCACCCGTGACTGCTCGCTGCAGCGCCGCCACCAGAAGCTCGTCGAGGAGGCCCCGGCCCCCTTCCTGAGCGACGAGCAGGTGGAGCGCCTGTACTCCTCCTCCAAGGCCATCCTCAAGGAGGCCGGCTACGTCGGCGCCGGCACCTGTGAGTTCCTCGTGGGCCAGGACGGCCTGATCAGCTTCCTCGAGGTGAACACCCGACTGCAGGTGGAGCACCCCGTCTCGGAGGAGGTCACCGGCCTCGACCTGGTGCAGCAGATGTTCCGGATCGCCAACGGCGAGGAGCTCGGCTTCGACGACCCCGAGATCCGCGGCCACTCGATCGAGTTCCGCATCAACGCTGAGGATGCCGGCCGCAACTTCATGCCTGCCCCCGGCACCCTGGTCAAGTGGGTCGCCCCCACCGGCCCCGGTGTGCGCGTCGACGAGGGCTACCACGCCGGCATGACCGTGCCCGGCTCCTTCGACTCGCTGGTCGGCAAGCTGATCGTCACCGGCACCGACCGTGACAATGCGCTGGCCCGCTCGCGCCGCGCGCTCAAGGAGGTCGTGCTCGAGGGCATGCCCACCGTCATCCCCTTCCACCAGGCCGTCCTCGACGACCCGGCCTTCAAGGGCGACGGCGAGGGCTTCGGCGTCTACACCAACTGGATCGAGACCGAGGCCGACCTCAAGGTGGCCCCGTACACCGGTGCCCTGGGTGAGCGCGAGGACGTCGCCGAGCCGACCACCGTCGTGGTCGAGGTCAACGGCCGCCGCATGGAGGTCAAGCTCCCCGGCGACCTGGCCGTCGCTGCCAAGGGTGGAGGCAAGCGCATGAAGCGTCCCACCAAGCGTGACCGCGGCGGCGCCAAGGCCAGCGAGGCCAGCGGCAATTCGGTGACCGCCCCGATGCAGGGCACCGTGGTGAAGGTGGCCGTCGAGGAGGGCCAGACGGTCTCCGAGGGTGACCTGGTGGTGGTGCTGGAGGCCATGAAGATGGAGAATCCCGTCACCGCGCACCGCTCCGGCGTCATCAAGGCCGTCGCGGCCGAGGCGGGCGCCACCGTCACCGCCGGCTCCGTGCTGTGCGAGATCGAGGACGCCGAGTGACGCCCTGCTGGTGACAGCAGGCTGTGAAACGGCCATGAAGATGCCACGAGGCGGGTTCAGGACTTGGGCCCGCCTCGTGTCATGCACCAGACTGGATCCATGAACGGTTTCGAGATCCTCATCCTCCTCATGGTGGCCTTCACCGTGTGGGGGCTGGTCCAGTCCAGTCGCCGCAAGCGGGCGATCGAGGCCCAGCAGACCGCGGAGCTCGAGGCCGCACTGACCACCTCGCGCCGGGCCGCCGACGAGGACGTCACCAAGTTCGGCGAGGAGCTGCAGCGACTCGACTCGCAGGTGGCCGGGCACCCGCTGGACCACGCGATGCGCCAGGACTACGAGCGCGCGCTGGACGCCTACGAGGACGCGAAGACGTCGCTCAATGCCGTGACGAGGCCCGACGAGATCAAGCATGTCACCGAGATCCTGGAAGACGGCCGCTACGCGATCGCGTGCGTCAATGCCCGCGTCGCCGGGGACCCGCTGCCCCAGAAGCGTCCGCCGTGCTTCTTCAACCCTGCCCACGGGCCCTCCACGCAGAACGTCCGCTGGACCCCGCCGGGCGGTGCCGAGCGCGACATCCCGGCCTGCGCCGCCGACGCCGAGCGCGTCCTCGCCGGTGCCGACCCCTACATCCGCACCGTCCAGGTGGGCGCCCAGCGCGTCCCCTACTGGCAGGGCGGACCCGCCTACGCCCCGTGGGCGCAGGGCTACTACACCGGTTGGCAGGGCTCCAACCTGATCCGCGACATCGCCATCGGCTCGATGATCTTCCACGGCATGAGCGGCCTGCCCTACATGATGGACGGCATGGGCGACGGCCTGGGTGAGCTCGGCGCGGGCGTCGGCGACATGTTCGGCGGCATCGGCGACGGCTTCGAGGAGATCGGCGGCGGCATCGGCGACATGTTCGGTGGTCTCGGCGACATGTTCGGCGACTGACCCAGTGATACTGATCCGCCGATAGTGATCAACCCCATGACACGCCTGCCCGGACTCCTCACCGCCGGCGCCCTCGGCATCGGTCTGGGCGCTGTCGCTGCCGCCCGCCAGATCAGTGGCCCGCAGCGCCCCGGCCTCGACTACGCCCTGAGTCCCTTCGAGGTGGGGGTCGAAGCCACCGACGTCACCTTCACCGCCGCCGACGGCACCCGCCTGGCCGGCTGGTGGTTCGACCGGCCCGAGGCGACCCGCGTCGCCGTGGTGAGCCACGGCCACCGAGGCTCCAAGTCCGACATGCTCGGCATCGGCCCGGGACTGTGGCGCGAGGGCTGGGCCGTCCTGCTCTACGACTTTCGCGGCAATGGCGATTCGGCCGACGGACCGCAGTCGCTGGCCCACTACGAGCAGCAGGACCTGCGGGCCGCCATCGACCTGGTCAGCGGGCTGCGGCCGGGCCTGCCGATCGACCTGGTCGGCTTCTCGATGGGCGCCGCCACCTCGATCCTGGTGGCCGCCGACGAGCCGCGGGTCGCCCAGGTGGTCGCCGACTCCCCCTTCGCCGACATGCACGGCGTGATCGAGGCCGCCGCCCGCGGGATGCACCTTCCGCCGGTACCGCTGGTGGGCCTGGTGGACCGCATCACCGGCTGGCGCTACGGCTACCGCTTCGGTGACGTGCAGCCCCTCGACGTCGTCGCTCGGATCGCACCCCGGCCCCTGCTCATCCTGCACGGCACCGAGGACTCGGTGATCCCCGTCGAGCACTCGCGCCGGCTCGCCGCGGCCGCCGGGCCCGGCTGCGAACTACGCATCGTGGAGGGTGTCGACCACTGCGGCGCCTACTTCGCCGACCGGCCCGGCTACATCGACCGGGTGGCGGGATTCCTGGGGCGCTGAGTCATTCCTTGCTGGCTCCCAACATGTCTGCTGTGGTGAGTGCCGCCACGAGCTCATGCAGGCTCGTGTAACGCTGTCTCCTCACGTACGCCGAACCCTTTCCCGTGGCCTCGTGCACAACCGGCTGGTCGAGCCGTCGCGTGCGAGGGTCCTGCGGAGAGGTCAAGAGGAAGACTTGGTAGACGCCCGCGGTCCATCCCGCCGCGAGGCCCTCATTCATCACCTTTCCCAACCTTCGTTCATCTCGGTCCGCGCTGGACAACAGCTGCGAAGCGCGCTCCTCATTCCAGATCACTGGATCAAGCCGCTGGAGGATTTGCGGCACCTCGGGATGGATCTGCTTGGAATCGTAGAAGGCCAGATGCTCGACTGGGCGGAAGGTTCTACCCGTCTGGCAAATGTAGGCGCCTGCTTTCTGGTAGAACGGCCAGGCATCCCCCGAAGGGATCACCACGGTGTCATTGGCCAGCACAGGCCGCCGCTGATGAACCTCGCGAGTCCTGTTGACCGTCTTGATCCATTCAGCAGCACCGCGGTCGATCAACTCCGCCAGCTGGAGTACCTTGCCCACTTCGAGGAGCACGTCGACACGCAACAACGAATCATGATGGGCCAGACGGTTTCGGAAGCGACGGATCTGGTCCGCCAACAAGGCCGCCTGCTTGCGCGTGCCATTCCCGTTCGGGAAGGCATGGCGCAAGACACTGCGCCAAAGTTCCTCATGGCGAACCGAAAGCCAGCCAGTCCAGTACCCGAAGGACAGCCCGGCCACGATCTGGTCCCGCGTCTCCCTGCCCTGAGGCCGCAGCCGCTCCCTCACGACCTCGACAGCGTCTGACCCCACATGCCGGTAGGGGTCGCACAGGAACCAGGGAATCCCACGCTCGGCCTCCCTCGTGTGTTCACGCAGGACACGGTCAAGCGCTTCCCGCAGAAGGACGTCCAGATGGCCGACCAACTCGAAGGCAGCCGCTGCCATCTCCGAGTGCCACTGGTAGAGGGAAAGGGTCAGGTCGGGATCGCCCTGTGCCTCCTCGAAGAAGGACGACAGCCGTGCCCGCGGCAGGGCCGACAACATCGCGCGAACCGGCTCTTGTTCCACTGGCCACCCGCCTGCTAGCCTCCAATACGAACGCCCCGGACCCGCCTCTGCATCTGCATGCGCCCGGGGCTCTTGCACACCCGCGTCAGGCCTGCGTCTTGGAGGCCTTCTCCTCCTCGGGATGCGAGTGCAGGTGCAGCTGGCGTGCCGCCTCGGCAATCGAGCCCGACATCGACGGGTAGACGGTGAAGTCGTGGCTGAACTGGTCGACGGTGATCTTCTCCGCGACCGCCAGCGAGATGGAGTGGATCAGCTCCGAGGCCGACGGGGCCACCACCACGCCACCGACGATGATGCCGGTGATGGGCAGGCAGAAGAGTTTCACGAAACCGTCGGAGACGTTCTGCATCTTGGCCCGCGCATTGCCGGCCAGCGGAAGCATGATCTGGGCCACCTTCTGCTCCGAGGCGTCCACCTGCGCCTGGGTGACGCCAACGGTGGCGATCTCGGGGGCGGTGAAGACATTGGAGCTCACCGACTTCAGGTCCAGCGGCGAGACGGCATCGCCCAAGGCGTGCCACATTGCGATGCGGCCCTGCATGGCGGCCACCGACGCCAGGGCGAAGACGCCGGTCACGTCGCCTGCAGCGTAGACGGTGCGCTGCGATGTGCGCGAGACCTTGTCGACCACGATCTGGCCGCGCTCGTTCAGGGCGATCCCGGCCTCCTCCAGGCCCAGGTCCGCGGTGTTGGGGGTGGAGCCGACGGCCATCAGGCAGTGGGATCCGCGCACCTCGCGCCCGTCCTCCAGCGTGACGACGACCTCGTCGCCCTCGCGGGCGGCTGCCACCGCACGGCACTCGCTCAAAATCTCCATGCCACGACGCTCGAAGACGTCCTGCAGCACGGCCGCGGCGTCCTGGTCCTCGCCGGGCAGTACCTGGTTGCGGGAGCTGACCAGCACCACGTCGACGCCCAGCGCGTCATAGGCATTGGCGAACTCGGCACCGGTGACGCCCGAGCCGACCACGATCAGCCGCTCGGGCAGCTCTGTGAGGTTGTAGACCTGCTTCCAGTTCAGGATGCGCTCGCCGTCACAGGGCGCGGTGTCCAGCTCGCGCGGCGTGGTGCCCGTGGCGAGCAGGATGATGTCGGCCTCCAGGCGCTTCTCCGTGCCGTCGAGACTGGCGATGACCGCCTGCGGCCCGTCCAGGCGTGCGCTGCCCTTGAGCACCGTCACACCGGACTGCTCCAGCTTGGTGGAGATCGACTCCGACTGGGCCTGGGCCAGGTCGAGCACCCGCTTGTTCACCTGCGCCAGGTCCACCTCCACCGAGGAGGCAATCGAGTCATCCTCGCCCGAGCTGGAGATCTTGAGCCCCAACTCGCCGGCACGCTCGATCATGGTCATCACCTCGGAGGTGGCGATGAGCGTCTTCGAGGGCACGCAGTCGGTGAGCACCGCTGCTCCACCGAGGCCTGTGCGCTCGACGAGAGTCACCTCCGCTCCGAGCTGTGCTCCCACCAGGGCAGCTTCGTATCCTCCGGGGCCTCCGCCAATGATCACGACTCTGGTCACGCGGCCATTGTTCCAGACTTGTCGCCGTTGCCGAAGTCACGTGCCGCCACCCAGCTGCCCTATTGTGTGTCGGTGAGCAACCTCGACTTCAGCGACCCGACCTCAGCCGCGCAGCAGGCGGCCCAGTATGTGCGCGAGCACTTGCTCGCACCCGCCGGCCTGGAGGGCATCGACATCGCCCTGGTGCTGGGTTCGGGCTGGAACCAGGGGGTGGACAGCCTCGGTGACGAGGTGGTCACCGTAGCCCTGGATTGCGTTCCAGGCTTCAGCAAGCCGGTCGTCGCCGGCCATGGCGGCTCGCTGCGCCTGGCCCGCACCAGCACCGGGCGGGTGGCGATGGTGGTGACCGGGCGCACCCACTTCTACGAAGGCCGTGGCGTCGAGCCCGTCGTGCACGGGGTTCGCACCGCCGCCGCGCTCGGTGCCTCGACCCTGGTCCTGACGAATGGCTGTGGAGGCCTCGACCCGGCCTGGGCCCCCGGCACGCCGGTGCTGATCGGCGACCACATCAACCTGACCGGAGCCACTCCCCTGCGCGGCGCCACCTTCATCGACATGACCGACGCCTATTCGCCCAGGCTGCGCGCGCTGGCCCGCGAGGTGGAGCCGTCGCTCGACGAGGGCGTCTACGTGCAATTCGCCGGCCCCCAGTACGAGACGCCCGCCGAGGTGCGCATGGCCGCGACGCTGGGCGGGAGTCTGGTCGGCATGTCCACCACGCTGGAGACGATCGCGGCCCGCGAGGCCGGACTCGAGGTACTGGGTATCTCGCTGGTCACCAATGCGGCCGCCGGCATCACCGGTGAGCAGCTGGACCACTCCGAGGTGATCGAGGCCGGCAAGCAGGCCGGACCCCGGCTCGCGGCCCTGCTGAACTCCCTGCTGGAAAGACTGTGACCATGATCGACCAGACCACCCGCGCCCAGGTGCTCGCCTGGATCGCGCAGGACATCGACCCCGAGACCCAACAGCGCCTGACTGCACTGCTGGCCGCCAGCGACGCCGGGGACCGGGCCGCCACCGACGAGATCAGCGACGCCTTCGCCGGCCCCCTCACCTTCGGCACCGCCGGCCTGCGCGCCGCCCTGGGACCCGGACCCGGACGGATGAACCGCGTGGTGGTCAGCCAGGCCGCCGCCGGCTTCGCCGCCTGGCTGCGCCAGCAGGGCCAGGTGGGCACAGTGCTGGTGGGCTACGACGCCCGCACCAATTCCGACGTCTTCGCCCGAGACACCGCCGAGGTGCTGGCCGGTGCCGGCTTCGAGCCGCTGCTGTGCGACCAGAACGTGCCCACCCCGGTGGTGGCCTTCGGCATCAAGCACTTGGGCTGTGTGGCCGGCATCGTCGTCACCGCCAGTCACAACCCGCCCGCCGACAACGGCTACAAGGTCTACCTGGGCGACGGTTCCCAGATCATCCCGCCCGCCGATGCCGAGATCGCCGCCCTGATCGCCGAGGCCGCCGCGGGTCCCGTCGACCAGCTGCCCCGCGGCACCAGGTACCGCATGGTCGGCCAAGAACTCGTCGACGACTACTGCCGCGTCGCCGCCGCCCTGGTCCCCGCCGAGGCCCCGCGCGACATTGCCTGGGTCTACACCGCCATGCACGGCGTCGGAGCCCGGGTCGTCGAGCAGGCCGTCGAGGCCGCCGGCTTCCCCGCCGCCATCCCCGTCGGGCAGCAACACGACCCCGACCCCACCTTCCCCACCGTCGCCTTCCCCAACCCGGAGGAGCCCGGCGCCATTGACCTGGCCCTGGAGCTGGCCGAGCAGACCGAGGTGGACCTGGTCGTCGCCAATGACCCCGACGCGGACCGGTGCGCCATCGCCGCCCCCTTCCCCGGCGTCGGCTGGCGGATGCTGACCGGCGACGAACTGGGCAGCCTGCTGGGCGACGACGCGATCCGTCGCCAGGTGCCGGGCCGCTTCGCCAACTCGGTGGTCTCCTCCACGCTGCTGGGCACCATGGCCCGGGCCGCCGGCCGTGAGCACGTGACCACATTGACCGGTTTCAAGTGGATCGGCCGAGTGCCCGACCTCGCCTTCGGCTACGAGGAGGCCATCGGCTACTGCTGCGACTCCGCCCACGTCCCCGACAAGGACGGCATCACCGCCTGCCTTGCCATCCTGCGCCTGGCCGCCGCGCTCAAGGCCGAGGGCCGCACCATCGGCGACCGCCTCGACGAGATCGCCCGTACCCACGGCGTGCACACCACCAGCCAGCTCTCGGTGCGCGTCGACGACCTGCAGCTGATCCGCGACGCCATGGCGCGCCTTCGCTCCAACCCGCCAGCGACCCTGCTGGGCGCGCCGGTCGAGGTGCGCGACCTCACCCAGGGCAGCGACGAACTGCCCGGCACCGATGCGGTGGAGCTCGCCGGGGAACGCGTGCACGTCGTGGCCCGCCCGTCGGGAACCGAGCCCAAGCTCAAGTGCTACCTGGAGGTGCGCGTCGACGCCGCCAGCTCGGGCGCCGACCTGAAGTCGGCCCGGGAGCAGGCCGCCGGCATGCTCACCCAGGTCCGTGACGAGATGGCTCGCGCCCTGGGGGTCTGACCCCGACGATCGGCACCACAAGTCCGTCGCACGGGGGATCCGCCCCGGCGGGTCCCCCTCCTAGAGTGGGGGCATGGAGATCTTGCGCCGCCGTCTGTTGTCCCTGCTGGCCTGCCTGGCCCTGGTGCTGGGCATGGTCGGGTTCGCGGCCGCCCCCGCACGGGCCTCCGACGATGTCCCCTCCGACTGGCACATCACCCGCTACGAGACCACCGCCCACATCGCCGGCAATGGGGAGGCGAAGGTGCGCACCACCATCGACTTCGACTTCGCCGGCGAGGCGGGCCACGGACCCTTCATCACCTTCGTCACCCGCCAGGCCATCAAGGACGACCCCGACCACTGGCGCTCCATCGACATCAGCAAGATCGAGGTGAGCAGCCCCACCGGCGCCCCCACCCCCTTCGAGACCGAGACCGAGGACGGGGCGATGCTGCTACGCATCGGCGACCCCGACCGCGAGGTGAGCGGGCTGCAGACCTATGTGGTCGACTACACGTTGCACGGCATCGTGGACCCCCGCAATGCCACCAGCGGCCTGGACGAGGTGAACTGGAATGTGGTTGGCAGCGCATGGCAGGTCCCGCTGTCAGGGATCAGGACCACGCTGAACCTGCCCGGTGGCACCGAGCGCATCGCCTGCTTCGTCGACGAGTCGGACCCCTGCACCGCCACCGGACAGCAGGGGCGCACCGTCACCTTCGAACAGGACCAGCTCGAGGCCGAGACCCCGCTGCGCGTCGTCGCCGGCCTGCCCGCCGGCACCTTCACCGGCGCCGAGCCGCGCCTGGCACCCCGCGTGAACCCGCTCGGATCGCTGTCGCCCACCAGCCGGGACGGCGCCAATGGCATCGCCGCCGCCACCCTGGCCCTGGTCGGCGGAGCGCTGGTGCTGCGCCAGGTGCGGCGCCATGGGCGCGACGAGGCCTATGTGGGCATCACCCCCGGCCTGACCCCGACTGGCGGCGACAGTCCCGCCGTCCGCACTGCCCGTCGCAAGGCGCCGGTGGCCGTGCAGTTCACCCCGCCCAGCGGCACCGGCCCGGGCGAGGTCGGCACCCTGATCGACGAGAAGGCCGACGTGAAGGACGTCGTCGCCATGATCCTCGACCTGGCCGTGCGCGGCCACATCCGCATCGAGCAGCAGGGCACCAAGCACTGGCGCTTCGTGCGCCTCGACCACGACGCACCCCTCAGCCTCCCGGAGGAGCGCCTGATGGCCGACCTCTTCCACAAGGCTTCCTCGGTGACCACCAAGGACCTGCGCAAGGAGCGCTACGCCAAGCTGGTGCCCACCGCGCAGGAGAAACTCTACGAACAGGTCACCGGCGAGCGGCGCTGGTTCCGCCAGAACCCTGACAAGATCCGCAGCACCTGGGTCATGGTGGGCGTGCTGGTGGCCGGCATCGGGATTGCGCTCGCCCTGGGTGGCCTGCTGGCCCGGATGTCGCTGCCCGGTATCGCCCTCGCCCTGGTCGGCCTGGCGATCATGGGCTGCGCCAGCTTCGCCCCGGCCCGCACCCCCGAAGGCTCGGCAGTGCTGGCCCAGGCCAAGGGTTTCGAGCTCTACCTGCGCACCGCCGAGGCCGACCAGTTGCGCTTCGAGGAGGGCGAGGACATCTTCAGCCGCTACCTGCCCTGGGCCGTGATGCTCGGCGTCGCCGACCGGTGGACGAGGCTCTTCGAACAGCTGGCCGCCGAGGGCCGCTATGACCTGAACCCCACCTGGTACGTCGGCAATGACATGGCCTTCGCCCACGGCTACTTCTACGGCTCCATGAACTCCATCGGCGAGACGCTGACCAGCTCGATGAACTCCTCCATGCAGGCCGCCCAGGCCGACTCGATGAAGGGCTCGGGCGGCGGATCCGGCTTCAGCGCCGGGGGCGGCGGCTTCGGTGGTGGCGGAGGCGGCGGCTGGTGAGTCAGTAGACTGACCCCTCGTGCGTACCGTCATCCTGCTGGCCGGCCCTTCGGGCAGCGGCAAGTCGCGCCTGGTCAGGACCAGCGGTGCCGCCCAGCTGCGGCTGGACGACTTCTACCTCGACCACGACGCCCCGGGCCTGCCCCGACGCCCCGACGGGCTCGTCGACTGGGACCACGTCGACTCGTGGAACGTCGAGGCCGCCCTCGACGCCCTCGACGAGGTGCTGCGCACCGGCGGCTGCACCGCCCCCGACTACTCCATCTCGTTGAGCCGCGCCCAGGGCAGCCACCGCGTCGAACTGGGCACCCGACGGGTCCTGATCGCCGAGGGCATCTTCGCCCCCGACCTGCTGGCCGCCTGCCGGGAGCGCGACATCGCGGTGACCGCGCTGTGGCTCGACCGCTCGCGCCATGCCAACTTCTCGCGCCGGCTGCGACGCGACCTGGCCAGCAAGCGCAAGCCGCCGCGGGTGCTGCTGGAACGCGGCCGCCGACTGTGGCGCGAGGAGCCCGACAAGCGCCGCCGGGCCGTCGAGCTGGGCTTCCGGCCGATCGGGATGCGCCAGGCCATTGCCCTGGTCCAGCAGCTGCAGGGCGTCCAGCAGCTGCAGGGCGAGGACCACGTCAGCCGACCAGGGCGCTGAGCACCGTCGAGGTGTTGCCGTCGAGCCGCACCGTGGCGAGCTCGTCGGCGCGGGTGGCGCCATGGTTGACCACCAGCACCGGCTTGCCGGCCTTTGCCATGTGACGGGCGAAGCGCAATCCGCTCATCACGGTCAGGGAGCTGCCGGCCACCAGCAGGGCATCGGCGCGGTCGCACCACGCGAAGGCCTGTGCGACGCGCTGCGTGGGCACCGGCTCGCCGAAGAAGACCACGTGCGGCTTCAGCACACCCCCACAGACCAGGCAGGGCGGCACGACGAAGTCCTCCCACTCGTCAACCACCGCGTCGGCATCAGGGCGCAGCTCGGCATGGCCCATGTCCTGACGCGGCTCCACCTGCGGGTTCAGCTCGGCCAAGCGGGGTTGCAGCGCCTCGCGGGAGCTCACGTCGCCGCAGTCGAGGCAGACCACCTCGGCGGAGCGTCCGTGCAGGGTGACCAGTGGGTCCTGACCGGCGGCCTCGTGCAGCCCGTCGACATTCTGCGTCACCAGCCCGACCATTTCGCACGGCCCCTGACCGGCCCCCCAGCGGGCCAGCGCCCGGTGCCCGGCATTGGGCTCGGCATGGCCCAGGTGGGCCCAGCCCTGGTAGTTGCGGGCCCAGTAGCGGCGGCGGTTGGCCAGGTCACCGACGAACTCGGCATACAGCATCGGGGTGGCGCGTTGGGCCCGTGGCCCGCGGTAGTCGGGCACGCCGGAGTCGGTGGAGATCCCGGCGCCGGTGAGCACCACCACCCGATCCAGCTCCTCCAGCAGTTCGCGGGCGTCGGCGGTGCTCCCCCGCAACACTTCGGTCGGTTCCCACGCCCTCGTGGCCTGCCGGATCTTCATCTGCACCCCGCCACTCTATGCGGCCGCACCGAACTGCCATGAGTGCAAGAATCCGGGGCATGCTGATCGCCTCCCCCCTGCCCCACACCCCCGACACCCCACTGCCGGCCGGCTGGTGGCGCCACCCGTTGACGCGGCTGGTCTGCTTCCTGGTGCTGCTGGCGGCAGGTGCGGTGACGGTTGGCCTGGCGCTGGCTTCGCTGGGTCTGGGTGGGCCGTGGCTGATGGCGGTGGAGCTGGTCTCGGTGGTGCTCGCCTACCTGCTGGTCACGATGGGGCTGGAGGGGCGTCGCCCACCCGTCGAACTGGACCCTCGTCGGGCCGGTGGCCTGCTGTACGGCCTGACCCTGGGAGCCTTCGGCATGGCGCTGGTCTTCGGCCTGTGCTGGGCGCTGGGGCTGCGTGAGGTCACCGGCACCAATCCGCGGGCGCCGCTGGTGCAGCCGGTCCTGATGATGGGCCTCACCGCCGGGGTGGCCGAGGAGCTGGTCTTTCGAGGGATCCTCTTCAGGCTGGTGGAGAGGGGCCTGGGTACCTGGGGGGCGGCGGGCCTGTCGGGGCTGCTCTTCGGTCTGGTCCACCTGGGCAATCCGGCCGGTACCTGGTGGGGGGCGGTGGCGATCGCCCTGGAGGCCGGCGTGATGTTCGCGCTGCTCTACGCGCTGACCCGCAGCCTGTGGGTGGTGATCGGCGTCCACGCCGCCTGGAATGTGGTGCAGGGCCCGGTGCTCGGCTCGGCGGTCTCGGGGGCCACGGCCAATGGCGAAGGCCTGGTCGTCTCCTACCCGGTGGGGCCGGAGCTGCTCTCGGGCGGAACCTTCGGCCTGGAGGCCTCGCTGGTCTCGGTCCTGCTGTGGTGCGCCTTCTCCGCCTGGCTGGTGACGCAGCTGCGCCCCAGCGGACGCGTCGTGTTGCCGTGGTGGCGTCGACGCGCGCTGGAGCGCAGCTGGCAGGAGCAGTCGGTCAGGCCTTGACGATCGGAGCCCACTCGGGGCCGGTCTCGCCCAGCTTCTCGTCGAGCTTGGCGAAGATCGGGCTGGGCTTGGCCAAGGGGGTGCCGGGAACGATCTCGCGTCGCGCCCAGGTGGCGGCCTCGTTGGCGTAGTCGCCCTGCAGCACCGGGTAGCTCTTCTCGCGACCGTCCTCGTTCTTCTCGGTCACCTCGACCAGTTCGGGCTGTGCGGCCCACACGCCGGTGTTGCCCATCGCCTCGTGGACCTTCTGTGCCGCGTGCGGCATGAAGGGGGTCAGCAGCGTGTTGCAGTCGCTGACCGCCTGCAGCGCGACGTGCAGCACGGTGTCGCGGCGCTCCGGGTCGCTCTTGAGCTTCCACGGCTCCTGGTCCGAGAGGTACTTGTTGGCGAGGCTGACGATGCGCATCGCCTCGGTGATGGCGGCCTTGAACTTGCACAGGCCCAGCAGCTCGCCGACGGTCTCGAAGCCCTTCGCGGCGGCGTCCAGCAGTGCCTGGTCCTCGGCGGTGAACCCTGCGGCGGTCGGGATCGCACCGACATTCTTGTGCGCCATCGAGATGGAGCGGTTGACCAGGTTGCCCCACTCATTGGCCAGCTCGAAGTTGGTGCGGCGCACGAACTCGTCCCAGGTGAAGTCGGTGTCCTGGTTCTCGGGACCGGCCACGGCGATGAAGTAGCGCAGGGCGTCGGGGCCGAACTCGCGCAGGAAGTCACCGACGAAGATCGACGCGCCGCGCGAGCTGGCCACCTTGGAGCCGCCCATGGTGAGGAATTCGGAGCTGACCACCTCGGTGGGCAGGTCGAGCTTGCCGAACCACTGCGAGGTGCGGCCGCCCTTGTCGCCCTCGCCGTTGACGCCCAGCAGGATGGAGGGCCAGATCACGGAGTGGAAGACGATGTTGTCCTTGCCCATGAAGTAGTAGCCCTTGGCCTGCCCGCCGGTCCAGAAGGTCTTCCACGCCTCGGGGTCGCCGCTGCGCCTGGCCCATTCGATGGAGGCGCTCAGGTAGCCGATGACGGCGTCGAACCAGACGTAGATGCGCTTGAGGTCGTTGTCCTCCCAGCCCTCCAGCGGGATCCTGATGCCCCAGTCGAGGTCGCGGGTGATGGCGCGCGGCTGCAGTTCCTTCGCGAAGTTGGAGCTGAAGCGCAGCACATTGGGGCGCCAGTCCTGGCGAGTCTCCAGCCAGGCGCCCAGCGCCTCGGCGAAGGCGGGCAGGTCGAGGAAGAAGTGCTCGGTCTCGACGAACTTCGGCACCTCGCCGTCGATGTTGCTGTGCGGGTTGATCAGCTCGGTCGGCTCCAGCTGGCGGCCGCAGTTGTCGCACTGGTCGCCGCGTGCGCCGCCGAAGCCACAGTGCGGGCACTCACCCTCGATGTAGCGGTCGGCCAGGGTGCGGCCGGTCGACGGGCTGATGGCACCCATCTCGGTCTTGCTGACCACGTAGCCGTTGTCGTGCAGGACGGTGAACATCTCCTGCACCACCTGGCGGTGGTTGTCGGTGGTGGTGCGGGTGTAGAGGTCGTAGCTCAGGCCCAGGCCCTGCAGGTCGGTGGCGATGATGCGATGGTACTTGTCGGCGGTCTGTTCCGCGGTCAGGCCCTCCTTGTCGGCCTTCACCTGGATGGCGGTGCCGTGCTCGTCGGTGCCCGAGACCATCAGCACGTCGTGCCCGCTCATGCGCATGTACCGCGCGAAGACGTCGGAGGGGACACCGAAACCGGAGACGTGTCCGATGTGACGGGGACCATTGGCATAGGGCCACGCGACGGCAGCGAGAACATGAGCGCACATGGGGCACAGCCTATCGCTGCGCCACCACCGGCCAGAACGGCCAGCCGCGGTGGCGGCGGGTATCGTGGCGGCGTCTGACGAGGAGCCCCACTGGTGATCACCTTCCACACCCCGCCCGGATGGCCCGACCCGCCCGAGGGATACCTGCCGACGCCCGACTGGCGACCCGACCCGTCGTGGCCGCCGGCCCCACCGGGATTCCAGTTCTACCGCGACGGCTACGGCTACCCCACGCCCCCGCCGCCGCAGTATTGGCAGCCGTGGACCAGCACCGACTGGTCACGCACGGGACAGCAGGTGGAGCCGGTCGAGGACCCCGACCTGCCCGAGCCGGGCCTGGCTCCCCCGCAGCCCGCCACCCGCTCCCTGCCCCCGCAGCGCCGCTGGCCGGCCTGGGTCGCGGCCGCGCTGGCCCTGGCGCTAGGA
>NZ_JBHWOO010000105.1:0-13763 GCF_043424415.1 Luteococcus sp.
GACTAGCGCAGCGCCCAGGCGACACCCCTGCGCGGGTCGACGCGCACGTCACGGCCGCAGACGATGACCAACGCCCGGGGCGCCGGGGCCGGGGCGGGTGCCATCCGCGCCAGCAGCCCGGGGCCCGACAGGCGTGACAGCACACGTCGCACCTCGGGATCCTCCGGGTCGCCCCACTCGTTGCGGTCGGCCTGTGCGGTGGCGGCCCCGGCGGCCTGCAGCTCCCCCAGCGGGTCGACATAGCCGTTGACCACGATCACCGCGTCGACGGCGTCGGGGCAGCGCGCAGCCACCACCGAGGCCTGCAGGCCACCCGCACTGGCACCCAACACGACGAGCGGGTCGGCCTGGATGCCACCATCGGCGCTCCGCAACCAACGCACGACGGCCTCCGCGTCGGCGAGGCTGTTCTCGCGCAGGGAGCCGATGGCCTGGCGGTGCCGCTCGCCTGCCCCACCGCGGACCTGGGCCGCTGCGACTGCCCAGCCCCGATCGAGCCACTCCAACAGCTGGGGGTCACTGTCCAGGTCGAGGTCGAGCCCGTAGGCCCCGTAGAGCATCAGCGCCACCGGCCCGCGGAAGGTGGAGTCCTCGCCGTACCAGCGGGCGTCGACGCGCACCCGGAAGCCATCGCGGGAGGTGGTCTCGCCCCAGCCGCGCTGCAGCGGGACATCGCTCCCGGCGGCATCCCCGCCCAGCGGGGCCCCGTCCGGGGAGTGGAACCAGGTGATGCCGCGGGCACCCACCCGCTCCACGAGACTGAAGCCCACCCGGGAGAGCGTGGTGTTGGACTGCAGGCGCAGCAGTCCGGGTGAGCGACGGACCTCCGAGACCTCGCCACTGGGCAGCGCGACGCCCAGCACGAGATCCTCGGCGCCACCGTCTGCGAGCTTCGTCCGGACCCCGACCAGCGCCTGCTCCACACCTGCTGCCAGGGCGAAGGGGGTACCGTGGCCTTCGGCGAGTCGCTCGAGATGGGCGCCAGTGAAGCTGCGGGGCAATGGCTCGAGAGGGCTGGTGTACAGCTCCCAACCCTGCTCGCCGGCCACCACCACGAACAGCGTGTCGCGCTCTTCGAGGCTGCCGACCTGCACCAGGGCGGCACTCTGGCGCTCCAGCTCGATGGGCACCACGGCCGGGCTCTCGGCGTCGACGTCGAGCAGGCCGGTGTGCCTGGAGCGCCGCGGCCCCCATTCCACCGTCACCCAGCGGCGCCGTGCGGTCGGGGCGAGCGAGATCTCCGCGGCGTCACCGGTGGTGACGACCTCCGGCTCCGTCTCGCCCGACAGCAGCGCCACCACCGCCTGGGTGCGGCCGGCCCGCTCCGGATCCGGCTGCAGGAAGACGATGCGGTTGCCCTCGGCACCAGCCACCAGGGCATCCGGGTAGAGGCCGGCCACCACGCCTTGGCGGCTCGGCTCCGGTTCATCCCTGCGGTAGCCGACGGCGACGTAGGCCTCACGGTGGTGCAACCGGAAGACGTTGAGCCAGTGGTCAGCGCCCTCGTCGAGGTCGATGCGGTACAGACTCAGGTTGTTGAGGTCGAGCTCGGCCTCCTGCAGCAGGAAGGTCTCGCCCAACAGGCTGCCGGGGTCACGGGGGTCGGCGATCCAACCCGCCTCCAGCCGACCATCCGGCGAGGCCCCGAGCCGGAGCCAGCCGTCGCGCATCGGGACGATGTCGAAGCCCTCGTCGGCCACTGCCTGGCCGGTCGCCATCTCGTTGACGTCGGTGCCGAGCTGCTCCAGCGCGGTCAGCAGCTGGGAGCGGTCGGCGGCCTCCAGGGCCTCGGGTGTCAGCTCTACCGGGGCGATGTCCAGATCGAGCGTGAGCGCGTGGTGCGTCGCCACGGTGGCCTCCTAGACCTTCACCAGGGAGCGGAAGAGCTCGGAGCGGCCGCGCAGCTCCTCGGGGCTGCCCGCGTCCATCAGCCGGCCGTTCTCGAGGACGAGCACCGCATCGGCGTGGTCCATGCCGAAGTGTCCGTGGCCGGAGGCGAAGGTGGTGACCCCACCCATCGTCTGCTTGATCAGGTCCATCACCTGCTGGCGGTTGAGCGCGTCGAGCCCGGAGGTGATCTCGTCGAGCAGCAGCATCCGGGGGTTGCCCAGCAGCGCCCTGGCGATCGCCAGGCGTTGGCGCTCCCCACCGGAGAAGGCGTAGGCCGATTCACCCACCGCGGCGTCGAGCCCGTTCGAGCGGCTGCCGACGGTGGCTGCAAGGCCCACCTGCTCCAGCAGCTCCCAGCACCGTTCGTCGCTGGCGCGGCGGCCGAGGAGCAGGTTGTCGCGCACGGTGCCGCTGAACAGCGGACAGGACTGGTCGATGTAGCCCACTTGGGAGCGGTAGGTGTCGTCGTCGTGCTCGTCGAGCGGGACGCCGTCCACCAGCACCCGGCCACTGCTGGGCTGAACGAACTTCTCCAGCACCGCCAGCATCGTGCTCTTGCCCGAGCCGGAGGGGCCGGTGAGCGCGATCCACTGCCCGGGCTCGGCGTGGAAGCTCACATGGTCGAGCGCGAACTCGCGGGAGGTGTCTCCGCGATAGCGCACGCACACCTCGTCGAAGACGACGTTCCCGCGCAGCAGTGGCGGCAGTGCCCCGGTGGACATCAGGGCCTCGGCAGCCTCGGCGACGGTGGGCTCCACCAGCAGAACCGACGAGGTGGGCTGTGCCACACCCGTGGGCCGGTGGTCCACGCGGGCGGCGTCGGTGAATGCGGCCAGGGTGCCGGCATCACTGCCATCGGCGATGCCGCTGCGACGGTCGATGACCTCGCGCAGCTCCACGATGCGGTTGAGGGCGCCGTTCGCCTCCGCCATCATCGCCGCGGTGTCTGCCCCGCCGGCCAATGGCCCGACGATCAGCATGGTGTACATCAGGAACTCCACCAACGAGCCGACCGCGAGCTGCGACTGGTGCACCCGCACCACCGCGACGCCGACCACCAGCAGCAGCGTGGCCTGCATGGTCAGCGCGGCGACCGGCCCCATGAAGGAGCGGGCTCGGTCGTTGGCGTTGGCGGCCGACTGGAGCTCGCCGCTGCTGCGGGAGAGCCGGTCGAGGGCGAAGGCGTCGGCCACGAAGGCCCGCAGCACCAGCACCGAGTCGAGCGACCGGGTGCATTCGGCGACGAACTCGCCCTGCGCCTCCTGACGTGCCTGCGAGGTGCCACTGAGCATGCTGCCCAGCACGACGATCACGCCGAGCGCCAGCAGGCACAGGACCAGGGCGGTGGCGGTGAGCACCGGGTCGATCATGGTCATCCGGACCAGCGCGCCGACGACGAGCAGCAGCCCGCCCACGAACTGGACGGGCCCGTGGGTGAACACCTCGACGAGGTGCTCCGAGTCGATGCCGCAGCGGGCGACGAGGTCTGCGGTGGGGTGGTCGACGAGCTTGTGGGCCGGGATGCGCAGGGCGCGGGCCGAGGCCTCGTCGCGCACCGATCGCACCAGCCGGTTGCCCGCCTGCGCCGCGACGAGGTTGCCGGCCGCGGTGAGCACCGAGGACATCAGCGCGACGCCGACGAGCATGGCGCCCGGCACGAGGAGCTGTCGGAAGCCGCCGGAACCCAGCAGCGAGACGGCGCGCCCGGCCAGCACCGGCTGGGCCAGGGAGACGAGCGAGGCCGCCATCGTGAGCGCCAGGATCGACGCGACGGCGGGAGGGTTGCTGCGCAGCAGGGCCCACAGCCGCGCCACCGGGTGGTGCGGGGGCTCGTCGAGCAGTTGGGCGATGCGGTTGGGCCGTGCCGGAGCGGGCACGGCCGGCACGGGGGCACATCCTGCCAATGCGATGGCGGTCATGGTCGTCTCCTTGACGGCTGGGGATGGATGGGTGGTTGCCGGCGTCCGGCTCTCACACCGGGGTGCGGATTCGTTGCCGTGGGTCAGGCGTGGGGCGGACGCGGGTGCTTGCACCGGGCGGCCGGGGGACGCACAATCAGAGGAGAAGCGGGTTTGCTGCTGCCCATTGCCCGGGCAACAGCAAGCCCGCTCCTGTCGTCCGGGGTGCTGTCACCAGCCCAGACAGGTGATGCTGCGGTTGCTCTGATGGCACAGGAAGTAGCTGATGTAGGAGGCCTTCTCGGCCGGCGGGGTGTCGACGTCGGCAGCTTGGTGGGCCAAGATCTCGTTCACGGATTCACCTCCCCCGCACTCGACGGGAGCTGACGGAGCGGTCCCCGCGGGGGCCGTTGCTGCACATTGCCCGTGCAGCACCGACCCCCACGGGTCCGGTTGGGCTCACTTCACCACGCAGAGCGTGATGCTCTGGAAGCTGTTACGGCACAGTGCGACGCTCCAGTTGGAGCGCTTGTCGTCGGACGGGGCCTCGACCTCGTCGACCTGGTGCTTCAGGACGTTGTTCATGGAATTCACCTCCTCGTCGTGGCTCGTGTCCTCCTGGCCGATCAGCGATCAGCAGAAGATGTGGCTGCGGTTGCTCTGACCGACGCCGCCGCAGAGCAGCCAGCTGTCGTTGGAGCGCTTCTCGTCGGCGGGGGTCTCGACCTCCGTCGCCTGCATTCCCAGAATGTTCGTCATCGTGTTCACCTCCTCGGGGGACTGTCGGGTGGGCCGAGCGGCCCGGTCGGGTCGTTGGACGTCACTTCTTGATGCAGAGCACCACGGAGACGTACGAGTTGCGGCACCAGCGGACACTCACCATCGAGGCCTTCTCCTGCTCGGGGGTCTCGACCTCCGAGGCCTGCATTGCCAGGACGTTGGTCATGTCGTTCACCTCCTTCCCTTCGTTCGTTCGGACATCACGCGAACGCCGGTTCCGGCGTCGCGGGCTCTGTGGTGGTGCGTCCTGCGTCCGCGGCGCGGGGCAGCCGTTCGGCGCTCGCGCGGGAGACCGGCAGGACGAGGTAGGGCTGGTCGGCACGGTGGGCGTGGAGCGCCAGGGCTACGCCGGCGGCACCGGTGGCCAGGTCGGAACTGACCCGCAACATCCCCTCACCGATCACGAAGGCCTTCTCGTCGAGCTCGAACAGGCTGGCGCGCACCAGTCCGACCTGCCGCTCCACTTCTGCCCGGTGCCCCGGGCCGGCGGCCAGCAGCGAGACCATCGTCCCCGCGCGGCCGTGGTGGAGGGTCGGGTAGACGAAGATGTCGGAGGAGCAGGTCTCGGCCAAGCCGCTTCGCTGCGCCTCGTCGAGGACCGGTTCTCCGGTGAGGCGCTCGACCAGCTCGGCGACCATCCAGACTCCGGCCGATCCCCAGTCGAGGTAGGGCATCACGCGCCCGTTGACCGTGTCGGGAACCATGACCTGACCGTTCGCCATGGCGACGCAGGTGGACACATCGCCCATGACGTCCTCGCGGGCCCAGTCCAGGTAGCGATCCTCACCGGTGGCCAGGTGCGCCACGACGTCGACCAGGGCAAGGCCCGTGGTGCCGTGGTGCAGGCCTCGTCGCAGCCCGAGGGAGCGCTGGGCGGAGGCACTGGTGGCAGCGGTCCGGTGGATCCGCTCCAGACAGCCGAGGGCATCGGCGAGGAGCTTCTCGTCACCGGCCGCGCCTGCCACCTCGATGGCAGCCAGCACGGCCCCCGACTGGCCCTCCGCCAGTTCGAGCCGACGGAGCCCTTGGGCGGTCTCGAGGGCCTGTGCCGCAGCTCTGGCACCTGCTTCCGGACGGCCGAGTTCCGACAGGGCCAGTGCCAGACCAGCCTGACCGTGCATCAGGTTCGGCTCAGCGCCCGCCGGCCAGGTGCCGGCGACCGTGGTCACGGCCTCGAGAGCCGCCTGGTCCATCGGGTGTCCGGTGCGCTGCTGGGCCAGCAGAACACCGGCCCGGCCATGCGCGAGGCCGTGCACCGCGACCGGATCCTCCGGGTGAGGATCGCCCGGGTAGGAACCGTCGGTACTGAAGTCGCGAGACCAGTCGACGCCGGCCATCAGGGCCTCGACGAGGTCCGACAGCTGCGGACCGCCCGGCTGGTGGTGCAGCTGTACGTCGCTCGCGAGCACCGAACGGGTGCCGGCCGGGTAGCGGGCCTCGACCTCGGCGAGCAGGGCGTCGACCTCAGGGCCGTAGGCCTCGGCCACCATGTGTCGGCAGCTCGTCCAGAAGTCCGGTGAGACGGCCTCCGCTTCCCAGTCGGAGTAGAAGCACAGCATCAGGGCCCTCGCGATGGCGAACCAGTCGGCAGCCCGGGCATCGACACTGGTCTCGGCGCAGTACTCGAAGACCCGGAAGCCGATCTCCCGCGGCTGGTCCAGACGCTGAGCATCCTCCAGGTCGACGACGGTGACGGCGAGGTCGGGGCCCACCAGGACGTTGCCGGCGTGCACGTCGCCGAGAGCCCAGCCACGGTCATGGATCGACTGCACGATGTCGACCAGTTGCTGTCCGATGCGGGCCACCTGACGCGCGTACTGCTCGGGCTGCTCCTGCTGGAGCCCGATGCCGGCCACCACCCAGGAGGTGAGCGTGGTGCCCTCGACGTAGTCGAGCTCCAGGTAACTGTGCTCCCAGGCGGTGAACTGTCCCCGCAGGCGCTGCACGCCCGGCAGTCCGGCGAGCTGTTCGAGCACGTGCTGCTCGGTGCGCTGGCGGGTCAGGGCGCAGCGGCCACGGCCGTCGAGGCCGGCGTGGGGCCTCGCCTCGCGCAGCACCCGCTGTTGCCCGTCGGGCAGGGTGGCCCGGTAGACGCCGCCGGCGTTGCTGAAGTGCAGCGGTGTGATGGCGGTGAACTCGTCCAGGCGCGAGGCCACCTTGCCCTCTGCGGCCTCCATGGCCGTGCGGACCACCTCGGGCACCTGGACGCCGTCCGGCACGTGGAAGCGGGGCTGGCGCTGGTCAGGCTCGAGCCCGCAGAGGTCCACGCGGGTGATGCTCGCGACGCGCTCGTCCTCGGCACCCGGGACGTCCAGGGCCAGGAAGGCGCCGTAGCGAACGAAGACCGGTGCCCGGCCGATGCGCAGGTCGGAGAGGATGTACGGCCCCTGGCGCCCGTCGAGGGTGACGGTGAGGCGTGCCAGCAAGTCGGTCAGGTCGGCGTCGTCGACCGGGTAGATCGTGATGAACTTGCCCGAGCTGCCCCGGTGGGCCTGCTTGCTGCTGGAGTCGATGAGCACGGCCAGCGTGGGGAGGAACTTGAACGCAGTTCCGGGCTCCACGCAGATGGCGGTGACATCGGCCAGCGTCGCGGCGGCCTCCTCCGGGGTGGTGGAGATGTGGATCTTCCAGCCCTGGAGCCGCGGCTCCCAGTCGCGGGGGGTCCAGCTCTCCCAGCCGCCGAAGCGGTGGAGGAGCCACCCGGCCGGCAGCTCGTTGGTCTGCACCGGGGCGTCACCGCCGGCGACGAAGACCTCGTTGGGCTGGGCGGCGTAGTACGGAGAATTTTTTTGCCGTCATCATGTAGTGCTGGGCCTGGAAGGGCATTTCTCCTCCTTTCCGAAAAGTTGAGCCGTGTCATTTCTTGGAGAGATCGGTGGGACTGATTCTTTTCTTTCCCCGTTCTTTCCGACACCTGAAGTCAATCGCACCCGAAACACCGCTTCCAGTGGAATTGGCCGGCACTGCCCGTAGGCCATCAAGCCCTGCCCGAAGGTTTGTCGGACCTGCCCTCCGAACACCCGGAAGTGGGCAGCAGCACGGCCGATGAGCCAGTCAGTATCTGGTTCCCGGCCGCAGCTGCCGCTCCTGTCCGTGCCATACCCCCGTCCAGACCGGTGGGCAAGGGCTCGTGCGCCTTCCTAATGGGCGAGCACTCACAGGGACGCGACCTGCGCGAGGGGAGGGAATTCCCGAAGACATCGCCCCCCAGAACAGTGGCGAACCGATTCGCCTCCAAGGCATCGCAAAGGGTCCGGGAACATCTGGACGATGTTCCCGGACCCTTGGTCAGCAGATTTCCGCGCCAGCCGCAGTGCGACGACAAGGCAGTCGCCACGGTGAAAGAGGATTCAGCGACGCATGGCATCAGTCGGCGATCAGCCGGGCCACGACCTGGGGCTCACTGCGTCGCAGCGCGCCCAGGGTGGGCAGCACCGTGCCGACGATGTCGACCAGCAGGCAGACCCCGATCGCGGCCACTGCGACGAACCAGTTGTGCGGGAATGCGGTGACCATTCCGGCTGCATGGAGCCCGGCGGCAAGGAACCCCATGCTGGCGACCACCATCGTCAGACCCATCAGCGAGCCGGTGACGGTGATGATGACCGCTTCCAGCAGGGGCAGCAAGACCCGCTGGCTCGGTGTCGCTCCAACGACGCCCACCAGCGCCAGTTCCGCGTCACGCTGCCGCGACATCATGACCAGTGAACCCACGGCACCGCACAGTGCGATGAACAGGGGAAGACCCAGCCACATGAAGCTGGTGGCCATGCCGATGGCGGAAAGCTGGATGTCGAAGCCGTTCGCCGTGAGGCTGGACTGGAGGATGTCGCCAGAGGCCAGGCCACCGATCAGCAGGCCCACGGTCAGCATGACGGGCACGACGGTCTTCGAGAGCCTGGCCCCGCGCACGCTGCAGTTCCTGCGCGCCAAGTACCAGACGGCGTTCTTCGACGGGACCAGGGCCGTCCAGGCGTGGGTGAGCGGGCCCACGAGGATGGGGGCCAGTGCAGCGAGCAGGACGCCCACGAGAAGAAGCATGGCAGAGCTCAACTGGAAGAAGTTGCTCACGGTCTCCTTGCCGCTCATCCGGGCGATGGAACCGATGGCCCCCCACTCACCGGTGAGGACGAGCACGCACAGCGCGACCAGCAGCCACCGCCCCACGCCCATACGGCGCTCCCCGTCGGCCTGCGACTGGCGCAGCGCCTCGACCGGGTCGATGCGGCTGGCGCGGCGGGCCTGGCGGAGCCCGCCCACCAGAGCGGCGAGGATGGCCAACCCACCAGCGGCGAGGATCACCAAGGGGTCCGGATCGAACTTCGGGATCGGCAACCAGACCTGGTCGCTGCGCTCGTAGGCCATGAAGCGCAGCGTCGCCGGGAGGGCTGCCACGGCGAGCGCGGCGCCCACGAGGCACGAGAACACGCTCACCAGCGCGAGCTGGGAACCGACGCTGACCACCACCTGTGCGGGGGTGGCCCCCGCCAGGGCCAGCCGAGCGAGCGCCCCTCGGCGGGAATCCACCACCAAGGAGGTCGATGCGTCGATCACCATCATCCCGACCACAAGGCCGAAGACGAGGTTCATCGCGGGGTTCCAGATGTAGGCCGCCGAGTTGATGATCGGCAGCTTCTCGTCGATGACGCAACGGATGCCCGCCTTGAGCGCCAGCGACGACAGGATCAGCACGAAGTTGGCACCGATGAAACCGATGCTGACGCCGAGCCAGGCCGTCCAGCTGGAGCGGATCTCCGCCCAGTGCACCTTGCACATCAGCGCTCACCCCGACGGGACGTGATCCCGGCCAGCGCGCGGGCCACCTGCTCGGTGGAGGTGGGACGCAGCTCGTCGACCAGCAGGCCGTCGCGCATGAACAGGATCCTGTCGCAGCTGGCGGCCACCGTCGGGTCGTGGGTGACGACCACGACGCAGGCGTCGTCGCGGTGGGCGAGCCGGCCGAGGTGGCCCAGCACGAGCTCGCTGCTGCGGGAGTCGAGGGCGCCGGTGGGCTCGTCGGCGAAGATGGTGCTCGGCTGCTGGGCCAGCACCCGGGCCAGAGCGACGCGCTGCTGCTCGCCACCGGACATCGACGGGGGCCGGGCATCGCGACGGTGGGCGAGCCCCACGCTCTCGAGCACGCCCTCGACCACCGCCACGTCGGCCTTCTCGTGCCGCAGCAGGTGAGGCAGGCAGACGTTCTCGAAGGCGGTCAGCGTCGGCACCAGGTTGTAGGCCTGGAAGACGAATCCCACCTCGCCGCGCCGCATGCGGGCCAGGTCGGCACGCGAGCACTCGGCCAGGTTGCGGCCGTTGACGACCACCTCACCGGCGTCCGGACGCTCCAGCCCGGCGAGGCAGTAGAGGAGGGTGGACTTGCCGGAGCCGGAGGCGCCCATGACGGCCACCATTTCTCCGGGACGTGCTTCGAGGGACACCCCGTGCAGCACCGGCACCTGAGTACCGCCGGTGGTGAAGGTCTTCGTGATGTCTCGGGCAGCCACCGCGGGCTGGCCGGTCAGGGTGGGAGCAGGCTGCTCCAGCGTCGCGGTCATCGGGTCTCCTTCGCCGGCGCGCCGGGAACCGGTGTCCCCGACCAGCGGGCCGGTCATGACCCAGCACAGACGACCGGGTCACCGCGGCGCCACCACGGGCGACGCATCATGACCGAAAGTTTGGATCTCGTGCCGCTTGGTTGCCCGCGTCAGGCATCGAGGGGGACGCTTTCGAGGTCGACCAGGCCCAGCTGCAGCGCCTTGACCAGGATGCTGGTACGCGAGCGGACCCCCAGCTTGCGGCCGATGGCGAGCAGCGTCTGCTTGACCGAGCTGTCGGAGACGTACATGGCGGCCCCGATCTCCTGGTTGCTCATGCCGCGCGCCAGCAGTCCCAAGACCTCCAGCTCGCGGGACTTCAACTGAACGGCGGCCTCCTTCGGTGCCGGGCGGGCAGCGTGACGATCGACCATGGCCGCCACCATGTCCTTGCGCACCGAGGGCGACAGGGGCATGTCACCGGCCATCGCCTGATGTAGGCCGGAGACCAGGCCGGGACCACCGACGTCCTTGAGGAGGTAACCGGCAGCCCCCGCGGAGAGCGCCGCCAGCACCTGGTCGAGCGGGTCGAAGGAGGTCATGATCACGATGCAGGCACCCGGGTGCTGGGCGATGATCTCGCGGGTCGCCGCCACCCCGTCCATCACCGGCATCTGCAGGTCCATCAGCAGCACGTCCGGCTGGTGGCGGTCGAAGAGGTCGACGCCCTCGCTGCCGTCACGGCCCTCGGCGCAGACCTCGAACTCTTCCTGGGCGGCGAAGAAGCGGCGATAGGTGGACCTCACCAGGACGTCGTCGTCGACGATGAGCAGCGAGTGGGGTGCCTTCACTCTGTAGACGGTAACAGTCGTTCGGAATCATCGAAATACCCGAAAGTGAACCTTGATTGACCAAACGCTGGGTTACCCAGCGCTTCGAGGGCAGAAATGATGGCAGTGGCCGCAGGCCTTCCACCCCTACCCACAGGAGTCCCCGTCAGGAAGCACCTCGTCGTCTCCCTCGCCACCGTCGCCACCCTCGCCCTGTCGATGGGCGTCTCGACCCCCGCCCACGCCGCCCTGCCACCAATCCCGGTCACGCGGCGACCAGCCAGTTGCTCGACAGCGAGACCACGACGTCGAGCGCCTCGGCATCCATCTGGCGCCCCTGCACGCTGATCAAGCGTTGCCGCTGATCCCACCCCCGCACGCTGGACCGGTCCGGCGACCCCCGCCTGATAGCTTCGCGATGAAGGCACCCCGGAGGGCAGAGATGACGCAGGCGGCCAATGGCTACCGAACGGCAGTGACCCGTACGCTCCGACCCATCGTGATGGCGTCGGTCCTCGCCGACGAACTGAGCCATGAGCTCTACCTCTCCATGGACCATTCCTCGTCGAGCCTGTCAGCCTTCGAGCTGGCGCAGGCCTGGACGATGTTGCTGCTCATTGCCGCCGTCATGTGGCAGCGCCGCCGCATGGTCATGGTGACCGGGGCGATCTCCCTCGTCCTGGCACTTACCCGCGGCACCGCCAACGGACTGGAGATCGTCCTGATCCCCGCCGCCTCACTGGTGGCCCAGCTCACCATGTCCTGGCGGGGCCGCGCTCTGGTGCATGCCGCCCTGCAGCTGGTGACGCTGGGCTGTGTGGTCCATGCGTCAGGGGGGCGGAACCTGGAGATGTGGGTCGTCTTCACCCTCATCCAGCTGGGCTCCACCCTTCTGGCCTGGACCGGCGACTGGATCCTCACCCGGCGCGAACGACTGCTCAACGAGGCCGCGGCCTACCGCGAGGAGTCGAGTGCGCTGAGGTCGCGGGAGATGTCGCGCCTGGCCGACGAGATGGAGCAGACGATCACCGGGGGGCTGACCCGCATCCGGGCCATCTCCTCCAGCCGGCCCACGGACGCCGAGCTGGCGGCAGCCCTGGACGAGGTGGCCGCCGAGAACCGCGCAGTGGTCTCCGACCTCCGCACCCTGGTGCACGGTCTTCGCACCTCCGCGCAACGCGAGAGTCCTACCGCACCCACGGGACACCCCTGCGCGACCCGGTGGTTTCGTTCGGCTGCGGTGGTCCTCCTGCTCGGCGTGTTCGTCACGCTGGTGGCCATGCCCGCCTCCATCGGGCAGCTGGCGGTGTGCTGGCCGTTGACGGTGGTCCTGGTGATGGTGCTGTGGCCTCGGTTGGCACCAGCACTCGTCCTGCTGGTCGGCACCAGTACCGCCCGGGTTGTGGTGCGCGACCATGTCGCCGTCGCGGAGCTCGTGGCGCTGTTCGACGACTGCCTGGTCGCCGGCCTAGTCACCTTCGGTCTCCGGGAGCTAGTGCTGGGCCGTCGACGGGCGGCCGAGAGCCTCGTCGAGGCCCACCGGACACGCATGGAGGACGCAGCCGGCGACCGCGCCGCGGTGGCGCGTGAGGTGCACGACGTGGTGGGCCACCAGTTGTCCGTCACGTCCATGCAGTTGATGGAGGCCTCCCTCAGCGATGATCCGCGGACTCGCCGTGAGACCTTGGAGGGGATCCGACAGGTGGCCGACGCGGCGGAACGCGACCTCGCCGTCCTGCTCGCCTCGTTGCGGGAGCACGACGCGTCCGCGAGCCCCGGTGGGCCGCTGGTGAGGCCGAGCACGGCCGTGGACCAAAACGTCGCCGCGCTCCTGCGCGCCGGCCACGAGGTCGACATGGAGACGACCCCTGGGATCGACCACCTGCCGGACCCCGTCCAACGCACCATCACCCGCATCCTGCAGGAGGCCACCACCAACATCCTGCGCCATGCCGAGCCTGGCTCCACCTGCCGTGTGGAGGTGCGCACTGACGACCTCGGCAGCACACAGCTCCTCGTCTCCAACCAGCCCCGGGTGCACCCACTGGCCCATCCACACTCCCACGGATGGGGCCTGCGCGGCATCAACGAACGGATGGAACTGCTCGGGGCCGAATTCCACGCCGGCCTGCGTCACGGACGCTGGGTCGTCGACGCACACTTCCCACCCCCGCACCGCGAGGGGGAGGCGACAGCTGCCTGAGCCCCGGCACCGTACCCGGCGGCCGTCGACCGTGGGGTTCGCGGCCGGTCACCGCGGCGAGGCGTCAACCCCTGGGCGTGACGAGGCCCCCGGGCATGGTGCCCGGGGCCTCGTCGGTGCTGCGGTGCTCGCTCAGATGTCGAGGAAGCGGACGTCCTTGGCATTGCGCTGGATGAAGGCGCGGCGCTGCTCGACGTCCTCGCCCATCAGGATCGCGAAGTTCTGGTCGGCCAGGGCGGCGTCGGCCAGGGTCACCTGCAGCAGCACGCGTCCGTCGGGATCCATCGTGGTGTCCCACAGGTCCTGGGCGTCCATCTCGCCCAGGCCCTTGTAGCGCTGGATCGGGTTCACATTGGGCAGCTTCTTGCCCGCCGCGATCCCGGCGTCGCGCAGCGTGTCGCGCTCCTCGTCGTTGTAGGCCAGCTCGTGGGGAGCATTGGTCCAGCGCAGGCGGAAGAGCGGAGGCTGTGCCAGGTAGACGTGGCCACCCTCGATCAGCTTCGGCATGAAGCGGAAGAGCAGGGTCAGCAGCAGGGTGCGGATGTGGGCGCCGTCGACGTCGGCATCGGCCATCAGGACGAGCTTGTGGTAGCGCAGCTTGTCCAGGTCGAAGTCCTCGTGCACGCCG
>NZ_JBHWOO010000106.1:0-17521 GCF_043424415.1 Luteococcus sp.
GGTGTCCTCGGGAGGCACCACCCCTCATCCCTGCCCGGCGATCGCGCGCTCAGGCTCGCGCAGGCTGGCGCACCATCCCCCGCGTGGGGAAGCCATGGTTGTCGGCCTGTTCGACCACCTCGAAGTCCCGGCGTCTGTAGAGCGCCACGTTGTCCTCCACATTGGTCTCCAGGTAGGCGGGCATGCCCAGTTCGTCACACTTGCCCAGACCGATGGACAGGAGCGCGGAGGCCACGCCCTGGTCCTGGTGGCTCGGGCGGACGGTCAGCACCACGAGATAGCGGTGATCGCCGGTGATCATGCGCTCGTGCATCCGGGTGATCTCCAGTTCCTGCGCCCACAAGTGCAGGGCGCTGCGCAGCCCGCAGGTGGCCAGCAGCCGCAGCAGGCCGGGGTCGAGCACCTCACTCAGGCCCATGTCCTAGGGCTTGCCGTTGCTCCACAGGGCGGCCCCGACCACTTGGCCGTCCCGCTCGACCAGGTCGATCCATCCCCCGCGACCCTGCTGGCGTGCGATCGCCGAGAAGACCAGCGGCAGGCTGCTCATGCGCTGCACCCGTCCGGCAGGTCGTCCATGAAGGCGTCTGCCGCCACTTCCGCGACGTGCTCGAGCTCGGTGGCCTGTGCCCGCGGCCTCGGGTCCACCAAGGGGCGCAACCGCGGGGAGATTCAGTCATGCATGGTGACGATGCTCACCATGCCGGCCGCGGCATGACGAGCCGACTCACCCGTCTGGCCCCAGAGCTCAGGAGCTTCTTGACCTCCGGGCATCGGCTTGCTGGCAACCAGCTGGGAAATCCCCCACGACCAGTTGGGTGAGTGAGTGCTCACTCACTACCTTTGGCCCGTGACACCCCGAGCACCAGCCCTCCCCCCGGACCAGCGACGGGCCGCCATCCTGCGCGCCGCCCGCCCCCTGCTGCTGGAACGGGGAGGCACCTTCACCACCCGGCAGGTCGCCGAAGCTGCCGGAATTGCCGAGGGCACCCTCTTTCGCATCTTCGACACCAAGCGCGAACTCATGCAGGCCGTGATCAGCGACGCCATGGACCCCACCGATGTCTGCGAGGACCTGGACGCCATCGACCGCTCGCTGCCCCTGGTGGACAGGGTGTCCCGGGTCCTGGAACGGATGCAGCGCGCCATCGACGACGTGAGCGCCGTCTTCACTGCGCTCTTCCAGATGCCCGATGCCGACGGGCTCACCAGCCCCGGGCATCACCACTCCCCGGATGCCAAGGCGCGCAGCGAGGCGCACTCGCGCCAGCTCCAGGAGGCCATCGCGCGCGTCCTGGCCGCCGATGCCAACGCCCTGGCCTGCGGTCTGGACGAGGCCGCGGCCCTGGTGGGCTCGATGGCCTTCGCCACCGCCCACCCGCACGTCACCCACCACCCGAGTTCCACCCCCCGAGAACTCGCCGAGCTGCTGCTGGGCGGCCTGGCCCCCGCACGATGCACGTCTGACAAGGAATCCCCGTGCTGATCAAAGTCATCAACACCTACATCAAGCCCTACCTGGGGCTGGTGGGCATCGTCCTGCTGCTGCAGCTGGTGGCGACGATCGCCTCGCTCTACCTGCCCAACCTGAATGCCCGAATCATCGACCAGGGCATCGCCAAGGGCGACACCGGCTACATCTGGAGCCACGGCAGCTGGATGCTGGGCGTCAGCCTGGTGCAGGTGCTGGCCCAGGTGGCGGCCGTCTGGTTCGGTGCCCGCGCTGCCATGGGCTTCGGGCGTGACGTGCGCGATGCCGTCTTCCACCGGGTCCTGGCCTTCAGCTCCCAGGAGCTCAGCCACTTCGGCGCCCCCTCCCTGCTCACCCGCACCACCAATGACGTGCAGCAGGTGCAGCAGCTGGTGCTGATGACCTGTGTGATGATGATCAGCGCCCCGATCACCATGGTTGGCGGCGTCTTCATGGCCGTGCGCGAGGACGCCGGCATGAGCTGGCTGATCCTGGCGGCCGTCGTGGCCCTGGGCATCGGCATCGGCATCATCATCGCCCGGGTCACCCCGCTGTTCGCCCAGCAGCAGACCCGCATCGACACCCTGAACCGGGTGCTGCGCGAGCAGATCACCGGCATCCGCGTGGTGCGGGCCTTCGTCCGTGAGCCCCACGAGTCGCGTCGCTTCGACCAGGCCAATGCCAGCCTCACCCGCACCACCACCAGCGTCGGGCGCCACATGGCCAGCCTCTTCCCCTTCGTGACCCTGATCATGAACCTGGGTTCGATCGGCGTCATGTGGTTCGGCGGGCACCGCATCTCCGACGGGCACATCCAGGTGGGCCAGCTGACCGCCTTCCTCACCTACCTGATGCAGATCCTGATGAGCGTGATGATGGCCACGATGATGGTCTTCTTCGTGCCCCGCGCCGCTGTCTGCGCCCGGCGCATCATGGAGGTGCTCACCACCGACAGCACTGTCCTGCCGCCGGCCGAGGGCGTCACCGAGCTGGCCGGCCGCGGCACCCTGGAGATGCGCGACGTCGAGTTCACCTACCCGGGCGCCGAGTCCCCGGTGCTGGGCGGGATCAACTTCACCCTGGAGCCGGGCCGCACCACCGCCATCATCGGCTCCACCGGTTCGGGCAAGTCCACCCTGGTGAACCTGGTGCCGCGCCTGTTCGACGCCACCGGCGGCCAGGTGCTGGTCGACGGCGTCGACGTGCGCGAGCTCGACCCCGACACGCTGTGGGCCCGGATCGGCCTGGTGCCGCAGAAGCCCTACCTGTTCACCGGCACCGTCGCCTCGAACCTTCGCTATGGCAAGCCCGATGCCACCGACGAGGAGCTGTGGGAGGCGCTGCGCACCGCCCAGGCCGAGGACTTCGTCCGGGCCATGGACGGCCAGCTCGACGCCCCGATCAGCCAGGGCGGCACCAATGTCTCGGGTGGGCAGCGACAGCGACTGTCCATCGCCCGAGCGCTGGTCAAGAAGCCCGGCATCTACGTCTTCGACGACTCCTTCAGCGCCCTCGACGTCGCCACCGACGCCCGTCTGCGCGCCGCCCTGGCCCGCGAGGTGGCAGACGCCTCGGTGCTCGTGGTCGCCCAGCGGGTCTCCACCATCCGCGGCGCCGACCAGATCCTGGTGCTGGAGGACGGCCACATCGTGGGCCGCGGCACCCATGACGAGCTCCTGGCGAACTGCCCCACCTATGTCGAGATCGTCGACTCCCAGCTGAGCGCCGAGGAGGCAGCATGAGCAGCAACGAACCCGTCACCCCGCGCCACGCCATGCCCGACGTGCCCCGTCACGCTGAATTCGACGCGCCCCGCCACGCCATGTCCGAGCCCGAGGGCCCGCTGCCCCAGGCGGTCGAGGGTGCCGTCACCCTCAATGCCGACCAGGCCGCCGCGGCCGCCGTGGACGAACAGAGCGCCCCGGCGCGGCCCAAGCACGGCCCCGGCCGCGCCCACGGCCACGGCCCGATGGCCATGGGTGGAACGGTCGAGAAGCCGGTGAACTTCGGCGTCTCGCTGCGTCGGCTGCTCGGCCACCTGCGCCCCGAGCGTCGCCTGATCGGTTCGGTGGTGGTGATGGCCGCCGTCGGCGTGGCCGCCAATGTGGCGGGACCCAAGATCCTGGGCCGTGCCACCGACGTCATCTTCGCCGGTGTGCTGGGCCAGCAATTGGGCCAGCGGGTCCCGGCCGGCACCCCGACCGAGGCGGTCATCGCCCAGATGCGCGCCGCCGGGCAGGGCGACATGGCCGACATGGTGCAGACGATGGGCGTCGTGATCGGCCAGGGCATCGACTACGACCACCTGGGCCGTGTGCTGCTGCTGGCCCTGGGCCTGTTCGTCGGCAGCTCCCTGCTCGGCCTCGCCCAGGGCTGGCTGCTCAACGGCGTCGTGCAGCGCTCGATCTACCGGATGCGCCAGGAGGTCAGCGCCAAGCTCGACCGACTGCCGCTGAGCTATTTCGACAAGCAGCCGCGCGGTGAGCTGCTCAGCCGCGTCACCAATGACATCGACAATGTCTCCCAGACGCTGCAGCAGACCCTCTCGCAGCTGCTCAATGCCCTGCTGACGCTGGCGGGCGTACTGGTGATGATGTTCTGGGTGAGCTGGCAGCTGGCCCTGGTGACGCTGTTGATCATCCCCATCTCGGGGGTGCTCGCCGGCTTCATCGGCAAGCGCTCGCAGAAGCTCTTCGCCCAGATGTGGAAGTCCACCGGCGAGCTGAACGGGCACATCGAGGAGGCCTACTCGGGCCATGCGCTGGTCAAGACCTTCGGCCGCCAGCGCGAGGTGGAGGAGGTCTTCGCCGAGCACAACGATGGGCTCTACCGAAGCGCCTTCGGCGCCCAGTTCATCAGCGGCATCATCATGCCGGTCATGTTCTTCGTCGGGAACCTGAACTATGTGGCCATCGCCGTCCTGGGCGGGCTCAAGGTGGCCAGCGGCTCGATGCGCCTGGGCGACGTGACCGCCTTCATCCAGTACTCCCGCATGTTCACCCAGCCGGTCACCCAGGTGGCCAGCATGTCGAACCTGCTGCAGTCGGGCGTCGCCTCGGCCGAGCGCGTCTTCCAGGTGCTGGATGCGCCGGAGCAGTCCGCCGAGGCGGCCGGTTCGCTGCCCACGCCGCTGGCCGGTCGGGTGGTCTTCGACGACGTGAGTTTCCGCTACCTGCCGGAACGTCCCCTGATCGACGGGTTGGACCTGGTGGCCGAGCCGGGTCAGACGGTTGCGATCGTCGGGCCGACCGGTGCCGGCAAGACGACGCTGGTCAACCTGCTGATGCGCTTCTACGAACTGCAGGGCGGCAGGATCACCATCGACGGCGTCGACATCGCCACCGTCCCCCGTGGCGAGCTGCGCGGCCAGATGGGCATGGTGCTGCAGGACACCTGGCTCTTCGGCGGCACCATCCGGGAGAACATCGCCTATGGCCGTCCGGGCGCCACCGAGCAGGAGGTCGTCGAGGCCGCGAAGGCCGCCTATGTCGACCGCTTCGTCCACTCGCTGCCCGACGGCTATGACACCGTCATCGACGAGGAGGGCTCGAACGTGTCGGTGGGCGAGAAACAGCTGATCACGATCGCCCGCGCCTTCCTCTCGGAGCCGTCGATCCTGATTCTCGACGAGGCCACCAGCTCGGTGGACACCCGTACCGAGGTGCTGGTGCAGCAGGCAATGAACAACCTGCGCACCGACCGGACCAGCTTCGTGATCGCGCACAGGCTGAGCACGATCCGCGACGCCGACCTGATCCTGGTGATGGAGGACGGCGCGATCGTCGAACAGGGCACCCACCGCGAGCTGCTGGAGGCCAAGGGGCACTACCACGACCTCTACCAGGCCCAGTTCGCGGCGCCGGTGGAGGCCTGAGGCACACGCAGGGGGCGTCGGGCACACGTTGCAGTGTGTGCCCGACGTCCCTCGTACGTGCTCGAGTGGCCTCCAGTGTGCTCGAGGCACCTCGATGGTGCTCGACCCCAGGGGCTCGACGGCCTCAGTGGCGGTAGCAGATGGTCGACGAAGGCGCCTTCTTCCCGCTGAAGGCCTGGTAGGCGCGCTTGAAGTCGGCGCAGCGCTCGGCGTCCTCGCGGGCACTGGCGGCGTAGCCGACATTGCGGCTGATGCGGCCCATGTCGAAGCGATCGGCGGCCTTGTTGCTGGTGGGACGGGCCTTGGTCCAGTACCAGGTGGCGATGGCCGCGGAGTGACGCGGAGTGGCTGCCGCGGCGGGATTGCTGCGCAGGTTCACACCGATGGCCCTGCCGGCGGCGCCGTAGTTCCAGGCGCCGGTGAGCTGCATGTAGCCGCGGCCCTTGTAGCGGGCACGGGAACCGCGCTCGCTGGCCGACGGGTCCACCCGGCTCTCGTTGACCAGGGTCGCCAGGAAGGCGGCCTTGCGCTGCGGCGTGGTGATGCCGGCCTTGCGCATCTGGCGGTTCAGTTCCGGCAGGTTCTTGGCGACGCGCGGGTTCGAGTCGACGCGGGCGCCGAAGACCTGGCGCAGCTGTGCCTCAGTGACGTCGCCCGCGGCCTGGGCCGGAGTGGCGAGACCGCCGGCGAGCAGCAGTCCGCCGACGGTCGGAAGGGCAAGGAGGGGGTGGATCGGGGTCACGCGGGATCCTTCTGGGATGGGGGTGGAGATCCCACGCTCTCATGAGGAAAAGCTGAGAACAAATTCATCATTTACTCAGCCAGCTGGCCCACCGGGGACGCGAACCAACCGTCGGGCACGCACCCCTTGGCACAATGGGCCTCGTGACGATCCACGCCAGCCATCCCTTCGCAGACGACCAACGCGACCAGGCACGTGCCCTGCGCGGACGCCTCGGAGGCCGGGTCTGCCTGCTCACGGCCGGCGAGGGACGTGCCCGTGCGGGCTGGACGGTCAGTTCACTACTGCTGGTGGATGGACCCCAGTGGCAGGTGGTGGCGATGGTGGACCCGGACAGCGACCTGGCCGAGCGGATCGGCCAGACCGGGCGCGCGGTCCTGCACCTGTTGGAGGGGCCGCACCGTTACCTCGCCGATGTCTTCGCAGGCCTGGCCCCGGCGCCCGGCGGCGCCTTCCGTGGCAAGGGGTGGACCCAGACCAACCACGGCCCCCGCCTCGACGAGGTGGGCAACTGGGCCGCGCTGGAGCTCGAGCACAGCACCGAGCTGGGCTGGAGCCAGGCCCTGGTACTGCGCGTCGTGGAGGCCGTCACCGATGCCGATCCCCAGCCGCTGCACCACGTGCGCGGCCACTACCGGACCCTGGAGGACTGAGGAACCTCAGCTGGCCTCCAGCTCGGCGCCCACCACAGTCCGCTGGTGCTCGTCGAGGGCCTTGACGAAGCGCCGTAGCACCTCGTCGCCCGACCCCTCCGACTGCATCAGGGCCCCCACCATCTGCTCCAGCACCAGGTCGGCGCGGGAGTCGACGGACCGGTAGAGCCAGGCCCGGCCGCCGCGTTCACGGGAGACGATCCCCTTCTTGGCGAGCCGGTCGAGCACCGTCATCACCGTGGTGTAGGCCAGCGGGCGGTCCTGCAGGAGTGCCTCGTGAACATCCCTGACCGACAGCACTTCCTCCTGCTGCCAGAGGATCTCCATGATCTGGAGTTCAAGTTCACCAAGGATTGCCATGCCTGCATGGTATCCGGCCCCCACGCCAGGGAGCTCGTGCCAGGGCCCTTCTGGACATCAGACCCAATGCGCCTTGGCGCACACGCGGCAGTGGGTGACCCGATCCTGTCCAGCGGGTGACCCGACGGGTGACATCAACCCCAGCGCCGGGCTAGCCTGTTCGGAAGCATCGGGGCTCCCACGGGTCGGAACCGAGCTCAGACACGACGGCCGGGGACGAACATGGACACAGGCGGGAACGGGGAGGCACGCGACGACGCGCGACCGTTCGTGACCCCGCCGCGCCTGCTCGACGCGCTCGACCGCGTCCTGCGCACCCGGGTCGCCGTCGTCTCCGGGCCCGCCGGCCACGGCAAGAAACGCCTGGTCCATGCTTGGCTGGAGGCACACCCCGAGCTCGAGTCCCGCTGGATCGCCGCCCCACAAGAGCTCGACGAGGTCGAGCCCGCCCGGAACCCATCCGAGCTGCGCGTGCTGGTGGTGGCGCGCCCCAAGCTGCTGGCCGACTCCACCTTCGTCTCCCGCGCCCTGGAACTCGCCGAACGTGACCCCTCGATCCGGCTGGTCTTCGCCGGGCGCTCCCGCCCCGACGCCCCGCTCGGGTCGCTGGCCGCCCGGGGCCTGCTGGTCAACATCGAGACCGACCAGCTGGCACTGACCCGCGACGAGGTGGCGCAGCTGCTGACCCCCGACAATCCCGACCTGCCCGAGTTCGCGCTCGACACCATCATGGAGAGCTCTGGTGGCTGGCCGGCTGTGGTGCAGATGCTCACCGGCGAAACCCTCACCTGGGCCCACAGCTCCTCGGCGGTGCGCCTTGCCGACAGCTACCTCGTCGACGAGGTGCTGTCCGGGCTGGATGAACAGGACATCGCCCTGCTGCAGGAGCTCTCCCCCCTGCCCACCCTCGATCCCCTGGCTGCCGCCTGGATGACCGGCCGCGGCGACGCGGCGGCCCAGTTGAGCCGGCTCCAGGCCCACGGGGTGCCGATCACCTGGGACGATGCGAACACCATCCGACTGAACCCCTTGCTGCGCGCCCACCTGGGCCGCCAGCTGGCCCGGGAGCGCCCCGAGGAGCATGCCCACCTGATCGAACGCGCCAGCCTGTGGTTGCGCAACCGCCAGCGCCCGATGGAGGCGATGGGCCTGGCCATGCAGGCCGGATTGCTTGACCTGGCCTGGATGATCGCCGGCGAGTTCATCACCATCAACATGGACCGCCCCAACCTGGTGCACTCCATGCCCGAGCTGGTGGAGCTGCTGCCGCCGGGCTGGGAGATCGACATCGTGCGCTCGATCTCGCGTGGCATGGCCACCCCGCAGACGATGGTGGCGCAGATGAGCGCGATCGACCCCCAGCTACTGGTGGAGCGCAATGACACCGGACGCCTGGGTTACGTGGCCCTGGCCCTGGGCATGGTGCGCAAGGTCGGCTATCCCTGCGAGGTGGATGTCTCACTCGCGCTGGAGATCGCCGGCTCGCTGGACGCCCGGGGAATCCACGAACTCGACCACGCACTGCTCGCGGCGGTGCACACCGAGTACGGCCTCTACCTTCTGCACCACGGCCGCCTCGCCGAGGCCAATGAGCAGCTGCTGGCCGGCCTCGGACTGGCGCGGGTGGTGAACGTGCCGTGGGCGACGGTCTGCTGTCTGTCAGCCCTGAGCTACCTCAATGCCGAGCAGGGCGCGGTGGACTCCTCGCACCGGCTGGCCGACGAGGCCATCCTGACCGGCTCCGACACCGTCTTCAGCACCGACTCACTCGACGAGTTCGCCATCCTGGGGCTGGCGCTGACCGCAGTGGACACCGGCGACCTGGCCTCGGCCCGTCGCTGGCTGGACACCCTGGACCAGCATGCCGAACTGCTGCGGGAGAACGACGCCTTCCGCACCCACGTGCGCTGCGCCGTGGCGGTGATGCAGGGTGACCCCGCCCAGGCCTTGCGCCTGGTGGAGGCCTTCCGCGACGAGGCGGCCACCCAGGCCACCGAGATGCATGCGATGCTGGTGGGCGTCTCGGCCGTCGACGCCGCGATCACCTTGGGCGACGTGGCCCTGGCCGAGCACGAGTACCAGCAGCTGATGCACCTCGACCTGCCCGAGATGGGCAGCCGACTGGTGGTGCTGCAGGCACGAATCTTCCTGGCCCGGGGTGACGCACGCGCGGCCCACGAGATGCTGCGGCCGCTGGCCGAGGGCCAGGTGCAGCTGGAGCACCCCAAGGACACCCTCTACTCGTTGATGATCTTCGGGGTGGCGGCCGACGAGCTGCACCGCCCCGACGAGGCGCTGCGCGCCTTCCAGCGCGCCGGTGTCCTGGCCGAACGGCTGGGACTGGACACGCCCCAGGCGCGGCACACGACGGTGGCCGTCGCCAGCCGGCAGGAGGTGCCGCTGACCACTGCGGAGCGCCACGTCCTGGAGCACCTGGATGCCAGCAAGACGCTGGGGGAGACGGCCGAGGAATTGTTCATCTCGTTGAACACCCTCAAGACGCACCTTCGTCGGGTCTACAAGAAGCTCGGGGTGGCCAACCGCGAGGAGGCCATCGACCGGGCGCGCGTGATGGGCCTGCGGCCGCGCACGGACTGAACCGGCTCCCCTCGAACCGGACCGGCCCTGCCACGGCGCGCACCGCGCCTAGTCTGGGTCCATGCTCGTTGCCTTCAGTGTCGCCCCGTCCGGAACCGGCCCCAGGGGCCGGGAGAATCCCGATGCCTCCGTGCACGATGCCGTCGCCGCGGCGGTGCGGATCGTGCGCGAGTCGGGCCTGCCCAACCGCACCGACTCGATGTTCACCACGATCGAGGGCAGTTGGGAGGACTGCATGGAGGTGGTGCGCCGCGCCACCGAGGCTGTCGGCGAGTACGGCAGCCGGGTCGCGCTGGTGCTCAAGGCCGACATCCGTCCCGGCCATACCGGCGAGCTGACCGGCAAGCTGGAGCGACTGGAGGCAGCACTGGAGCAGTCCCCGGATGAGTGAGGCCATCATCCGCCCCGCCACGGTGGCGGATGCGCCCTACATGACCCAGTGCCACATCGAGTGCCTGGCCGAGACCTATGCCCACATCATGCCGCCGGCCTTCGCCCAGCAGCGCCGCGACCGCTTCCGGGCAGAGGTGGACGAGCTGGTGGTCCAGCTCGTCGAGGCCGAGCAGGCCGAGGCCGCCGATAGGAAACCCGTGCGGCGCCACTGGTTGGCCGAGCTCGACGGCGAGGTGGTGGGCGTGGCCGCCTCCGGCCCGGGCGTCGCTCCGTGGGAGCTGGAGTACTTCAGCAATCCCGAGCCCCCGGTGGGCTTCAACCTGGACCACCTCTACACACGCGCCCGCACCCACGGCTCCGGCCTGGGGCCACGGATGCTCGCCACGGCGCTGGCCCGGCCCGGCAGCGACGAGCCGCTGGCCGCCTGGCTGTGGATCATGCGCGAGAACCCCCGCGCGGAGGCCTTCTACCGTCGCCACGGCTTCGTCGACGACGACCTGGACGGACGCCTGCCAGGCGCCCTGGAGGTGGATTGCGGACCCACCTGGTTCCACCGGCCCATGTTCAGGATGTGGCGCCCCGGGGCCGACACCTGATCCCACGTTGGCTTGCGGCGATGCCCTGCCTTGGCGGCTTGGGGCAACCCTGGCCATTTTTCCGGCCCCCGGCGTGGTTACTATCGGCTGTAGTGGGCGCGACCGGATGCGTCCCGCGTGGAGGGATTGAGCATGGAGCAGCCAGGATCCGACCCCCGAGGCGAGGCCACCGCGGCCCAGCCTGCAGCCAGCAGCCCCGTCGTCACGGCCAAGACCCGCGGTGACATCACCGAGCTGCCCGATCTGGCCACCGGCACCAGCCGCGTCGGGCCGGTGCGCAGCCGGATGCCGATCTACGTCGACCTGCTACCGCCCTGCAATGCCGGCTGCCCCGCCGGGGAGAACATCCAGGAATGGCTGCGTCTGATCAAGCACGGCAAGGCCGAGGCCGCCTGGCGCCAGCTGACCCGTGACAACCCCTTCCCCGCCATCCACGGCCGCGTCTGCTACCACCCCTGTGAGGTGGCCTGCAATCGCGTGGAGCTGGACGGTGCGGTGAGCATCCACTCGGTGGAGCGCTTCCTGGGCGACGAGGGCATCAAGCACGGCTGGCAGTTCGAGAAGCCGCGCCACTCCACCGGGCACAAGGTGCTGGTCATCGGCGCCGGACCCTCGGGCCTGTCCGCCGCCTACCACCTGACCCGTCTGGGCCACCAGGTGGAGATCCGCGACTCCGGCGACAAGCCCGGCGGCATGATGCGCTGGGGCATCCCGGAGTACCGCCTGCCCCGCGACGTCCTCGACGCCGAGGTGGCGCGACTGGTGGAGATGGGCGTCACGATCACCCTCAACCACACCGTCACCGACCTCTTGGCCGAGCAGACCCAGGGCGGCTTCGATGCCGTCTTCGTGGCCGTCGGCGCCCACCTGTCCAAGCGTGTCGACATCCCCAACCAGGACGCCAGCCGCATGGTGGATGCGGTCAGCTTCCTGCGCGACGTCGCCAGCGGCGAGCGTCCCGTGCTGGGCCGCAAGGTGGCCGTCTACGGCGCCGGCAACACCGCCATGGACGCCGCCCGCGTCGCCCGTCGACTGGGCGCGGAGGAGTCGGTGATCGTCTACCGCCGCACCAAGGACCAGATGCCGGCCCACGAGCTGGAGGCCGTCGAGGCCGAGCGCGAGGGCGTCAAGATGAACTGGCTGCGCACCATCAGCTCGATGGACGAGGCCGACCTGACCGTCGAGATCATGGAGCTGGACGAGAACGGCAAGGCCCGCGGCACTGGCCAGTTCGAGAAGCTCGAGGCCGACACCGTCATCCTCGCCATCGGCCAGGAGGCCGACACCGGCTTCCTGCACGGCATCCCCGGCATGAGCTTCAACGGCGACGTCGTCAACGTCGACCCCACGACCCTGATGACCGACGTCCCCGGCATCTTCGCCGGCGGCGACGCGGTGCCCAGCGACCGCACCGTCACCATCGGCGTCGGGCACGGCAAGAAGGCCGCGGCCCAGATCGACGGCTGGCTCAACCGGGCCACGCCGAGGCAGCGGGTCAAGCACCCGGTGGTCACCTTCGATGACCTGCACCTGTGGTACTTCGGCGACGACCACACCCAGCGCGAGCAGCCCGAGCTGGCCGTCGAGCAGCGTTTCGACTTCGACGAGGTGGTGGGCGGCCTCGACGCCGACCAGGCCCTGTTCGAGGCGCAGCGGTGCCTGAGCTGCGGCAACTGCTTCGAGTGCGACGGCTGCCTGGGTGCCTGCCCCGAGGATGCGGTGATCAAGCTCGGCGAGGGCCATCGCTACCGCTTCGACTACGAGAAGTGCACCGGCTGCGCCAGCTGCTACGACCAGTGCCCCGTGCACGCCATCGAGATGATCCCGGAGGGGAACTGATGTCCACCACCACCCGAAACCAGCAGCCCTTCCCGCAGGAGCCGGTGCGCGACCAGCACGCCTACATCGCCAGCCCCGCCATGCTCTCGGCCACCTCCCGCGTGGAGGACGGCGCCACCCTGGCCCCGCCGATCCCCGAGAGCACCCACGGCATCCTCGCCGAGGTCGGCGGCCACGAGCCGCCGCCGATCGAGCCCGGTGAGCGCCTGATCGTCGACGGCAACGAGGCGGCGGCCGACGTCGCCTACCGGCTCAACGAGCTGTGCAGCATCTACCCGATCACCCCCCGCTCGACGATGGCCGAGCTGGCCGACGAGTGGGCCAGCCACGGCCGCGAGAACATCTTCGGCCAGGTGCCCACCGTCATCGAGATGCAGTCCGAGGCGGGAGCCGCCGGTGCCATGCACGGCGCCCTGCAGGGCGGTGCCATGTGCACCACCTTCACCGCCAGCCAGGGCCTGCTGCTGATGATCCCCAACATGTACAAGATCGCCGGCGAGCTGACCAGCACCGTCTTCCACGTCGCCGCGCGATCCCTGGCCACCCAGGGCCTGAGCATCTTCGGCGACCACCAGGACGTGATGGCGGTGCGCCAGACCGGCTGTGCCCTGCTCAGCTCGGCCTCGGTGCAGGAGGCGCACGACATGGCGCTGATCAGCCAGGTCTCGACGATGCACACCCGCATCCCCTTCGTGCACTTCTTCGACGGCTTCCGCACCAGCCACGAGCTCAACACGCTGGAGCGGCTGAGCAATGACGTGCTGCGCTCGATGGTCTCGGAGAAGCTGGTGCAGGAGCATCGGGCCCGCGCCCTGAGCCCGGCCCATCCCTTCATCCGCGGCACCGCCCAGAACCCGGACACCCACTTCCAGAGCCGCGAGACCGCCAATCCCTTCTACAGCTGGGCGCCGGCGGTCGTGCAGAAGGTGATGGACACCTTCGCCGAGAAGACCGGCCGCCAGTACCACCTGGTGGAGTACCACGGCGCCCCCGATGCCGAGCGCGTCGTGGTGGTGATGGGATCGGGCGCCCAGACCGTCGAGCAGACCATCGACCACCTGGTCGCGCAGGGCGAGAAGGTCGGCATGGTGCAGATGCGCCTGTACCGCCCCTTCCCCACCCAGGCAGTGCTGGAGGCCATCCCCTCCACGGCCCGCCGGATCGCGGTGCTCGACCGCACCAAGGAGCCCGGCGCCGGCGGCGAGCCGCTCTTCCTCGACATCGTCTCCGCCCTCGGTGAGGCCGTCGCCGACGGTCGCCGCGCCGGGATGCCGACCGTCATCGGCGGCCGCTACGGCATCTCCAGCAAGGAGTTCACCCCCGGCATGGTGGCCGGCATCTTCGACGAGCTCGCGGCGGAGCGTCCCCGCCCCCGCTTCACCGTCGGCATCACCGACGATGTGATGCACCTGAGCCTGGACTACGACGCCGACCTCGACATCGAGGACTCCAAGACCCTGCGCGCGGTCTTCTACGGCATGGGCTCCGACGGCACTGTCGGCGCCAACAAGAACACCATCAAGATCCTCGGCTCCGACCCCGAGACCTACGCGCAGGGCTACTTCGTCTACGACTCGAAGAAGTCCGGCTCGCGCACGGTCAGCCACCTGCGCTTCGGGCCCAATCCGATCAAGGCGCCCTACCTGGTGAGCAAGGCGGGCTTCATCGGTTGCCACCACTGGTCGATCCTGGAGCGTGTCGACGTGCTCGAGTACGCCCGGCCCGGCACCACCCTGCTGATCAACTCACCCCATCCCGCCGAGGAGGTCTGGGACCACCTGCCGGCCCCGATGCAGCAACGCATCATCGACCTGGACATCGACGTCCACGTCATCGACGCCAATCAGGTGGCCAGGGCCGTCGGGCTGGGCGGGCGCACCAACACGGTGCTGCAGACCTGCTTCTTCGCCATCTCGGGTGTGCTTCCCCGGGAGAAGGCGATCGAGAAGATCAAGAAGGCCATCACCAAGACCTACTCGAAGAAGTCGATGGAGATCGTCGCCAAGAACCACAAGGCGGTCGATGCCTCGGTCGAGCACCTGGTGCACCTCGAGATCCCCCAGCAGGTCTCCAGCCAGCACGGCCTGCTGCACCCCGTCCCACACGACGCGCCCCGCTTCGTGCAGAAGGTCACTGCGCCGATGCTGGCAGGCAAGGGTGACGACCTGCCCGTCTCCGCCCTGCCCGTCGACGGTTCCTACCCGTCGGGCACCACCCGCTACGAGAAGCGCAATGTCTCCGACCTGATCGCGGTCTGGGACCCGGAGGCCTGCATCCAGTGCGGCAACTGCTCCTTCGTCTGCCCGCACGCCGTCCTGCGCGCCAAGTACTACGACCCCAGCAAGCTGGAGGGCGCCCCGGACGGCTTCGAGTCGGTGGCGCTGGACGCTGCGGGCCTGCCGCAGACCGGCTACACCCTGCAGGTCTATGCCGAGGACTGCACGGGCTGCGGACTGTGCGTGGAGGCCTGCCCGGTCACCCCGATCGGCCAGCCCACCCGCAAGGCGATCAACCTGGAGACGGTGCTGGACCGCACCAAGGAGAAGGAGAACGTCGAGTTCTTCGAGACCATCCCGCTGAACAACCGTTCCCGCGTCGACTTCGGCACCGTGCGCGGCACCCAGTTCCTGGAGCCACTCTTCGAGTTCTCCGGGGCCTGCTCCGGTTGTGGTGAGACGCCCTACCTGAAGCTGCTCACCCAGCTCTTCGGTGACCGTGCCACCGTCGCGAATGCCACGGGCTGCTCGTCGATCTATGGCGGCAACCTGCCGACCACCCCGTGGGCGAAGAATGCCCAGGGCCGTGGCCCGGCCTGGTCCAACTCGCTCTTCGAGGACAATGCCGAGTTCGGCCTGGGCCTGCGCCTGGCGGCGGACTTCCAGACCAACCTGGCCCGCACCCGCCTGGAGCAGTTGCGTTCCGAGATCGGCGACGACGAGTTGGTCGACGGCCTGCTGGAGGCCCCGCAGGCGCGCGAGAACGAGCTGGCCCGCCAGGCTGAGCGCCTGCAGCGGCTCAACGAGAAGCTGGCCCACCTGGAGGGGCCGGTGGCCGACGATCTCCGCAGCGTCGCGGATCACCTGCTGCGCCGCTCTGTGTGGATCGTGGGCGGCGACGGCTGGGCCTATGACATCGGCTCCGGGGGTGTCGACCACGTGCTGGCCAGCGGCCGCAATGTGAACATCCTGGTGCTGGACACAGAGGTCTACTCCAACACCGGCGGCCAGTCGTCGAAGTCGACACCGATGGGTGCCGTGGCGAAGTTCGCCTCGGGCGGCAAGCTGACCCACAAGAAGGACATGGCCATGCAGGCGATCGCCTATGGCAATGTCTACGTCGCCCGGGTGGCGATGGGTGCCGATCCGCAGCAGACGCTGAAGGCCTTCCGTGAGGCGGAGGCCTATGACGGCCCCAGCCTGATCATCGCCTACAGCCACTGCATCGCCCACGGGCTCGACATGCGCAAGGGCCTGGACCAGCAGTACAAGGCGGTCAACTCCGGTCACTGGCCGCTGGTGCGCTACAACCCGGTGGTGCGCCAGGATGGGGGCAATCCCTTCCTGCTCGACTCGCCGCGGCCACGATTGACCTTGAAGGAGTACCACGCCGCCGAGCTGCGCTTCAAGATGCTGGCCAATGCCGACCCGGTCGAGGCCGAGCGACTGACCACGCTGGCGCAGGAGCAGGTGGAGCGGCGTTGGACCGAGTACGAGCGGATGGCCACCCGCCATGCCGAGGAGTTCGCCGACGACGCCCGGAAGGACCACTGAGATGCCCCAGAACCAGTCCCCGCAGATGAGTGAGGCGCTGCGGGCCGCCATGGCCTCGGCCGCCGCGAAATCGGCTGCCGGCTCCAATGCCACCGACCTGCTGCGCCCCGGCATCGTGCCGATCCAGGAACAGGGATCGGGCTCGGTCGTCGAGCCGGACCCCGCCGACCGGCACTCCGACGTCGACCTGACCACCCGCTACCTGGGACTGGAGCTCTCCAGCCCGGTGGTGGCCTCGGCCGGCCCTCTCTCGCAGAGTGTGGAGGGCATGCAGGAGCTGGCCGAGGCCGGGGTGGGTGCCGTGGTGATGTACTCGCTGTTCGAGGAGCAGCTGCGCCACGAGGCCGCCCGCCAGGAGGCCATCCAGGAGCTGCACGAGGAGAGCTTCTCGGAGGCGATGAGCTACTTCCCCACGCAGGCGTCCAACACCGGTGGCATCACCAGCCGCTACCTGGAGCTGCTGGAGAAGGGCGCGAACGCGCTGGACGTGCCGCTGATCGCCTCGGTGAACGGCGCCACGCACGGCGGCTGGACCGGGGTGGCGCGCCGGATGCAGGATGCGGGCGCTGCCGCGATCGAACTGAACATCTACCTGGTGCCCGGTGAGGTCTCGGTCTCGGGCAGCGAGATCGAGGACCGTCACCTGGAGATCCTGCAGGCGGTCAAGGACGTCGTCGACGTGCCGGTGGCGGTGAAGCTGTCACCCTATTTCAGCTCCTTCGGCCACACCGCGGTGCGCCTCAGCGAGGCGGGGGCGGACGGCCTGGTGCTGTTCAACCGCTTCCTGCAGCCCGAGGTGGACATCGAGAGCCTCGAGGTGGTGCCGGGGGTGGAGCTGTCCTCGCCGTCGGAGGCACGCCTGCCTCGCACCTGGATCGCCGCACTGCGCGGACGGGTGACCTCCTCGCTGGCCGCCACCACCGGTGTGGAGACCAGCGACGACGTGGTGAAGTACCTGCTGGCTGGCGCCGACGTGGTGATGACCACCTCGGCCCTGGTACGCCACGGCGCCGGCTACGCCCGGGAGCTGAACCGTGGCCTGGCGGCCTGGCTGGACCGCAAGCAGATGACGCTGGAGCAGGCCCGCGGCCTGCTGGCCGTTCCGACCGATGTCCCGGCCGACGCCTATGAGCGTGCAGGCTATGTGGCGGCGCTGGAGCGGGCCAAGGCGGTCTACGGCCGGTGAGGCTCCGGCGCCCCGCCCGGACGAGCACGTGACGAGGACATA
>NZ_JBHWOO010000107.1:0-40207 GCF_043424415.1 Luteococcus sp.
GACTGCTCCAGCCACGGAGCGCCGCCGTCCGTGCCGTGTAGTGCTTGGTAGCCTGTGCCCAGGCGCGAGATCCCCCCCTTTGCCCCCGAGAGGACGACAGTGAGCAGCGAGTACTACGACGAGGATGCGGTCCTGAACGAGGAGACCGGGCTCAACCTGTTCGACGACTCCGCCTCGGTGGCCGGTTCCTTTCCCAAGTCGATGATGGGCTACGACCGCGCCTCCGTCGACAACTACGTGCGCGAGATCGAGATGCAGCTCTCGACGCTCAAGCAGCTCACCCGTCACCTGCGCCGCGAGGCCGCCACCGCGGCCCGCGCCACGGGCACCACCGACTTCACCCGCCTGGGCTCGCACGCCACGGGCATCCTGCGCGCCGCCGAGGCCCAGGGCAAGGACCTCGTGCACCGTGGCGAGCTTGAGGCCGAGCGCATCAAGGAGGAGGGCCGACGGGTCGCCGCCGACCTGCGGGCCAATGCCCAGGCCGAGGCCGACGACATCCGCGTCGCCGGGCTGGCCAACCTGCGGCAGCTGCGCGAGGACCTCGACCGCGACTCCAAGGAGACACTGGCCAAGGCCACCACCGAGGCCGAGAACATCGTCGCCGCGGCCCGCCGCGAGGCCGAGGCGATCGTGGTGGAGTCCACCAAGGGTTCGGAGGCGCTCAAGCAGAAGGCGAACGTCGACGCGGCCGAGACCACCCACCAGGCCGAGAAGGCCGCCGCCAGCACGCTGGCCGAGGCCCGCGCCCAGGCCGAGGAGCTGCTCACCGCGGCCAAGGGTGAGTCCGAGCGTCTGGTTGCCGAAGCGAACAGCCTCGCCGCGAAGACCGTCAGCGAGGCCCGTGACCAGGCCGAGCAGATCATCACCGAGGCCAAGGACCGCTTCACCGAGGTGCAGGCGCAGACCCAGCGCCTGCTCGAGGAGGCCACCGCCCACCACGCCCAGAGCACCCAACTGCTCACCGAGGAGAACGAGAAGGCCCAGCAGCTGCGCGCCGAGGCGTTGGCCGACGCGGAACGATCCCGCACTGAGGCGGCCAATGATGCCGAGCAGACGCTGGCCGCCGCGCACCGGCAGGCGGCCATGATGAAGGACCGCCTCGAGGAGCAGTACGCGTGGCGCAAGGAACAGCTCGACCGCGAGGTCTCCGCCCTGCTCACCCGCAAGGCCTCGATCGTCGCCCAGCTGTCCAACCTGCGCCAGCTGGCTGGCGACGCCCCACTCGACTTCCCCGACGAGGACCCCTTCGGCACCTCCGACCCGCGCGAGGACGACAAGGCCACCTGGCGCCAGGAGCAGGCCCCGGTTCAGGAGACCCCCACTCAGCAGCAGCCCGCCCCGGCGGAGCAGGAACAGACCCAGGTCTTCGACCAGGAGGCGACCGTCACCGTCGCGGATGCCGAGCCGACCACGGTGATCCGGGGCGATCAGGGCTGAGGCTGGCCGAGTGCCCCCAGCCCTCTGGCGGCGGGGCCATGATCGTCAGAAGAGACGGTCCTCCGCGTGGTCCATGCCGCGCAGCTCGTCGTAGTCGACGGTGACGCAGGTGATGCCGCGGTCGGTGGCAAGAGTGCGGGCCTGGGGCTTGATCTGCTGCGCCGCGAAGACTCCGCTCACCGGCGCCATCTGTGGGTCACGGTTCATCAGCTCCAGGTAGCGGGTCAGCTGTTCCACGCCGTCGATCTCGCCGCGGCGCTTCACCTCGACGGCCACATAGCGGCCCTCGTCGTCGCGCAGCAGCAGGTCGACCGGGCCGATCGGGGTGAAGTACTCGCGCCGTACCAGCCGATAGCCCTCCCCGAAGGTGTCGGGGTTCTCGGCGAGCAGCGCCTGCAGGTGGGCCTCGACGCCGTCCTTCTGCAGACCCGGATCGGGACCGAACCCGGTCTCGAAGTCGTGGTAGACCTCCCCGATGGAGATCTGCAGGGTGTCGCCGTCCTTGCCCTTGACCTCCCACACCTGGGTCAGCTGGGCGTCGACCTCGTCAGTCGTGGCAGCCTGGTCAGTGCCGGGCTCCACGTGCTCGATGGTGAGCTTGCAGGGCGGGCTCATCCAGTTCAGCGGCTTGTAGGCGCGGTCATCGGCGTGGATGGACACCGAGGTGTCCGCCTTGACGATGATCAGGCGCTTGGCCATGGGCAGATGGGCGGTCAGTCGGCCGGCGTAGTCCACCTGGCACTGGGCAATCACGAGACGCACCCGGCAAACCTACCCCGGTAGGCTTGGATCGTGGCAAAGCGACCGAGCAAGCACCTGCGTCCGGCCCGCCCCCTGAGCGGCGGGCATGCCAGCAGCGCCCTGAAGGCCGACGGCCGCTGGCTGGTGCGCAGCATCCCGGGCAGCCGCGCCACCAAGACCTACACCTGCCCCGGCTGCCTGCGCACCATCACGCCGGGCATGCCCCACCTGGTGGCCTGGCCGGCCAGCCCGACCGGCTTCAACCAGGCGGCCTCTCCCATCGACGAGCGGCGCCACTGGCACAGCGGCTGCTGGAACAGGAAGCACTGATGAGCCTGCACACCACCACCATCGGCGACGGCCCCGCACAGCTGGTCTTCCTGCACGGGATCTTCGGGCAGGGCAAGAACTTCACCTCGATCGCCAAGCAGCTCGCCGACGTGGCCACCTGCACCCTGGTCGACCTTCCCAACCACGGTCGCTCACCGTGGACCGACGAGCTCTCCTACCCGACACTGGCCGCCAGCGTGGCCGAGCTGCTGGAGACGATCGGCTCCCCGGTCTGCCTGGTGGGGCACTCGATGGGCGGCAAGGTGGCGATGCGCACGGCACTGGAGCACCCGGAACTCGTCGAACGACTGATGGTGGTCGACATCTCCCCCAGTGTCGGGCTGGGCACCAATTTCGGCCCGCTGGTCCAGGCGATGCAGTCGCTGCCGCTGGCCGATCTGACCAACCGCAAGCAGGCCGACGAACTGCTGCGCGAGGGCATCCCGAGCGACACCGTGCGCGGCTTCCTGATGCAGAACCTGCGACACGAGGACGTCGACGGTTCCGGAACGCGCCGCTGGCACTGGCAGATGAACCTGGACCTGCTGGCCCGGGAGCTGGAGGGCACCATCAGCGACTGGCCCGCCATCGACGCCCACTACGACGGCCGGGTGCTGTGGGTGGCCGGCGAGAAGTCGCCCTATGTGCGCCAGGACGCCTACCAGACCATGCGCGAACTCTTCCCCCGTTATGTGCTGGTGACGATCAAGGATGCCGGCCACTGGGTCCACTCCGAGCAGCCGGCCGCCTTCACCTCCACCCTGCGCAGCTTCCTGGCCCTGGAGGGCTGAGGCTCAGCCCAGGGTCACGTCGGTGATCTTCGCCGGCGCATTGGGGCTGCGACCGTCGGCCGCGACACCCTGGGCCGCCACCTCCCCCACCGCCTGGAGCGACTTGTCGTCCATCCGCCCCAGCACCGTGTAGGCGGCGGGCAGGGTGCTGTCCTGCCAGACCAGGAAGATTTGCGAACCATTGGTGTCGGGGCCGGCATTGGCCATGGCAACGGTCCCCCTGGTGTAGTTCACCAGCGCGGTCCCGTCGGGGGCGGTGCCTGCGGACGGCAGCTCCTTCGCGGTGCCCAGCTCGTCGGCGAAGGTGTAGCCGGGGCCGCCGGAGCCGGTGCCGCTCGGGTCTCCGCACTGCAGGACGAAGATGCCCTGGTCGGTGAGCCGGTGGCAGGTGGTGTCGGTGAACCAGCCCTGCTTGGCCAGCGACTCCAGCGAGTGGGAGGCGCACGGGGCCCCGGCCCGGTCGAGCGTGATGGTGACCGGCTTGCCGTCCAGCTTCATGGTGACCGCAGCGGTGCCGGCGCCGGGCACATCGTGGGTCGACGGCGGGTCGACAGGATTCACCGGACTCCCGGCCGACGGATAGGAACAGGTGGCCACCTGCCCCCCGGCCTTCTGTTCTGAGGAGGACTGCTGGCCGCAGCCAGCCGAGGTGACGAGCAGCACGGCGGCGCAGGAGAGGAGGGCAAGAGGCTTCGACATGGCCCAAACCCTAACGAACTAGGCTGGGACCATGGTGAACCTGACGCGCATCTACACCCGCACCGGCGATGCCGGCGAAACCCGGCTGAGCGACAACTCGGTGGCCCGCAAGACCGACCTGCGGGTCCAGGCCTACGGCGAGGTCGACGAGGCAAACTCCACCATCGGCGTCGCCCTGGCCTCCGGCGGCCTGGACGAGCGCCTGGTGGCGGCTCTGGGGATCGTCCAGAACGAGCTCTTCGACCTGGGTGCCGACCTGTCCAACCCACTGGTCGCCGAACCGCAGTGGGAACCGCTGCGCATCGTCCAGGAGAGCATCGACCGCCTGGAGCACTGGTGTGACGAGTTCGGGGCCGACCTGCCCAACCTTCGCTCCTTCATCCTGCCCGGCGGCACCCCCGCAGCGGCGCACCTGCACGTGGCGCGCACCGTCGTGCGACGGGCGGAACGGACCGCCTGGATGTGCGCCGAGGCCTATGGCACCGAGGTGAGCGTGGATCCGGACAAGCAGCCGGGCGGCGTGAACCCGCTGGCTATCACCTATCTCAACCGACTGTCCGACCTGCTGTTCATCATGAGCCGCGCCGCCAATGGCTCCGACGAGGTGCTGTGGGTGCCCGGAGGCGAACGCAACCCGTCAGCGCCAGATCATTCCAGACCGTTGTAGGAGTCCCCTCCCGGGGGTGCGGCCTCCAGCCAGCTCATCAGTCCAGTGATCGACTGGGAGCCCATCGCGAGCTCGTAGCGGTGGGCGGGCCTCGTTCGGCTGGCCACGCCCAGGATCTGGACATCGTTGAAGAGCACGGTTCCCTCGGCATTGGTCGGCCGTCGACGGCCGATCGTGCGGGTCAGGTCGCGTCGCAGCACCACCTTGGGCCGCATGCTGAAGGAGAAGATCCGGTACCACTCGAGTTCGTCGCCGTGGTAGCGGGCCACGCCGGTCGACCAGGCACCCTCGACACGACGCAGGGCACAGTCGAAGACCCCGCCCTGGTTGGACAGCCACCGGCGCCGCAAATAGAGGGCCACCAGTGGCAGCAGCAGGGCGAGCAACACGGCGAAGACTGCTCCCGCACCGGCCTGCCACCACTCCATGGGCTCAAAGTACCTGATCAACCGGGGGTGCGTCGCATCCGCGACCAGATCTTCATCTTCGTCGGGGCAGACGAACGGGGCCGGAGGACGACGGTCCCCCGGCCCCGTTCCCGGGATGGGTCAGTGACCCACCTTGGTGCTCTTCTCCGCCGTCTTGAGCTGCGCCTCGGCCAGGTGCAGGCTGTGCACCTCGTCGTCGTTCAGCTCGCCCTTCTCGTGGCGGGCACTGAGCTCGTCGTACTGGCGCTGGGCTTCCTCGCGGGAGATCTCGTCGTACAGCGAGGCCTTCGCCGAGACCAGGCTGACGTGGTTCTGCGCCACCGAGAGGAAACCACCGTCGACGGCCACCAGCTCGCGATGACCCTCGGCGGTCACGATCTCGGCAGCACAGGGCACCAGTGCCGCCAGCATGGGCTCGTGACCGGGGAGAATGCCGATGTCACCCTCCGTGGTGCGCACGATGACATTGGTGGCCTCACCCTCCCAGACCATCCTGTCGGCCGCGACGACCTCGACGACCATCGGATCAGCCATGGATCAGTTGCCCTTCTGGAGCTTGTGCCACTGCTCCTCGACGTCGGCCATGCCACCGACGTTGAAGAAGGCCTGCTCGGGGATGTGGTCCACGTCGCCATTGCAGATCATCTGGAAGGACTCGATGGTGTCCTTCAGCTCCACCGTGGAGCCCTCGATACCGGTGAACTTCTCCGCCATGTAGGTGTTCTGGCTGAGGAACTGCTGGATGCGGCGAGCACGGTTCACCGTGATCTTGTCCTCCTCGCTCAGCTCGTCGACACCGAGGATGGCGATGATGTCCTGCAGCTCCTTGTTGCGCTGGAGGATCTGCTTGACGCGCACCGCGGTGTCGTAGTGCTCCTGGCCCACGTACTGCGGGTCGAGGATGCGCGAGCTCGAGGTGAGCGGGTCGACGGCCGGGTACAGACCACGCGAGGCGATGTCTCGCCAGAGCTCCGTGGTGGCGTCGAGGTGGGCGAAGGTGGTGGCCGGCGCCGGGTCGGTGTAGTCATCGGCGGGCACGTAGATGGCCTGCATCGACGTGATCGAGTGGCCACGAACCGAGGTGATGCGCTCCTGCAGCTGACCCATCTCGTCAGCCAGGTTGGGCTGGTAGCCCACGGCGGAGGGCATGCGACCCAGCAGGGTCGAGACCTCGGAGCCGGCCTGGGTGAAGCGGAAGATGTTGTCGATGAACAGCAGCACGTCCTGGTTCTGGACGTCGCGGAAGTACTCGGCCATCGTCAGGGCGCTCAGGGCGACGCGCAGACGGGTGCCCGGGGGCTCGTCCATCTGGCCGAAGACCAGGGCGGTGTCCTTGAAGACGCCGGCCTCGTCCATCTCCATGATGAGGTCATTGCCCTCACGGGTGCGCTCGCCGACGCCGGCGAAGACCGAGGTGCCACCGAAGTTGTGGGCGATGCGGTAGATCATCTCCTGGATGAGCACCGTCTTGCCCACGCCGGCGCCACCGAACAGGCCGATCTTGCCGCCCTGGACGTAGGGGGTCAGCAGGTCGAGCACCTTGATGCCGGTGTGCAGCATCTCGGTCTTGCTCTCGAGCTCGTCGAACTTGGGCGCATCGCGGTGGATGGGCCAACGCTCGGTGATCTCCACGCCGTTGGCCTGGAGGTCCTCGTTGAGGCAGTCACCGGTCACGTTCCACACGCGGCCCTTGGTGACGTCGCCGACGGGGACGCTGATCGGGGCGCCGGTGTCAGTGACCAGGTCACCGCGGCGCAGGCCGTCGGTGGGCTTCAGCGAGATGGCACGCACGATGTTGTCACCGATGTGGAGGGCAACCTCCAGGGTGAAGGTGCGCTTGGCATCGCCCTCACCGTCGATGTCGTCAACGGTGACGGTCAGGGCGTTCATGATGTCGGGCATCGCGTCGACGGGGAACTCGACGTCCACCACCGGGCCGATGACCCGCGCAACGCGGCCGGTGCCGCCGGCGCGCTGCTCGGTCTGGGGATTGACAAGGGTGTCAGTCATATTCTCTTCCTTGTTCACTCGGCCTGGTCGGCCTCGGTCAGCGCCGAGGCGCCGCCCACGATTTCGGTGATTTCCTGGGTGATCTGGGCCTGACGCGCCTGGTTGATCTCGGTCGTGAGGCTGTTGATCAGTTGCTGCGCATTGTCACTGGCCGACTTCATCGCCTTCTGCCTGCTCGCCAGCTCGGATGCTGCCGACTCCAGCAGGTAGAACCAGATGCGGTTGCGCACGTAGAGACCCAGGAGCTGGTCGAGGACCGTCTCCGCGTCGGGCTCGAAGCTGTAGTCCAACTGCCGGTCGGAACCGATCTCGTGGTCTGCGTCCTTGCCCTCCTCGACGACCTCGATCGGGAGCACACGACGAACGCGCGGCTCCTGCACGAGCATGGAGACCATGCGGGTGTAGACGGCGTAGATCTCATCGGCGCCGCCCTCCTCGTAGGGCTTCAGGAAGCTCTGGAGGAGCTCGTCGCTGATTGTGACGGCATCGTCGTAGGCGGGGCTGTCGGTGTAGCCCTCCCACTCCTGCTCGACCGGGATCTCCCGGAAGCGCAGGAAGTCCGCCGCCTTGCGTCCGCTGGTGTAGATGAGCACCTCGAGGCCTTCGGACTCCAGGCGTGCCTTGAGCTGCAGTGCCTGCTTGATGGCACTGGTCGAGTAGCCGCCAGCGAGCCCTCGGTCCGAGGTGAACAGCACGATGGCGGCCCGACGACGCTCCTTCGCCTCCTGTGTCAGCGGATGCTCGATGTCGGTGTGCTGGGCGACGGTGGCCACGGCGCGGTTGAGCACGCTCGTGTACGGGAGGGCCGCGCGGGCTGCGCGGTCTGCCTTCACGATGCGCGAGGCCGCAATGAGCTCCATCGCCTTGGTGATCTTCTGTGTGGAGGAGACAGAGCTCTTGCGCTGTCGCAGCTCCCTCAGGCTTGCTGGCATTGGCTCAGCTCCGCTTCACGACGATCTGCTCGTTCGAGACGTCCTTCGCATCGAGCGGGGCGTGGATCTCGGCGAGGCTCTGGCCCTTCGAGGTACGGAAGTCCTGCTTGAAGCGGGCGATCTCGTCGGTCAGTGCCTTGGCGGAGTCGTCGTCGAACTGCTTGGTCTCGGCGATGTTCTGCAGCACCGAGCTGTTGCGACGCAGGTGGTCGAGCAGGCCCTGCTCGAAGTCCAGCACGTCCTCGACGGGCACGTCGTCGAACTGTCCGTTGAGGCCGGCCCACACGCTGACGACCTGGTCCTCGACGGCATAGGGCTGGTTGTTGCGCTGGCGCAGGAGCTCGGTCAGGCGGGCACCACGGTCCAGCTGGCGACGCGAGGTCTCGTCCAGGTCCGAGGCGAACATGGCGAAGGCCTGCATGTCGCGAAACTGGGCCAGCGAGATCTTGAGGGTACCGGCGACCTTCTTCATGGCCTTGATCTGGGCGGCGCCACCGACTCGGGAGACCGAGATGCCGACGTCCACGGCGGGACGCTGGTTGGCGTTGAACAGGTCGGACTGCAGGAAGATCTGGCCGTCGGTGATCGAGATCACGTTGGTCGGGATGTAGGCCGAGACGTCGTTGGCCTTGGTCTCGATGATCGGCAGGCCGGTCATCGAGCCGCCGCCCAGCTCGTCGGAGAGCTTGGCGCAACGCTCCAGCAGGCGGCTGTGCAGGTAGAAGACGTCACCGGGGTAGGCCTCGCGCCCCGGCGGGCGACGCAGCAGCAGCGACATGGCGCGGTAGGCCTCGGCCTGCTTGGTCAGGTCGTCGAAGACGATCAGGACGTGCTTGCCCTGGTACATCCAGTGCTGGCCGATGGCCGAACCGGCATAGGGGGCGATGTACTTGAAGCCGGCGGCATCAGAGGCGGGGGCGTTGACGATGGTGGTGTACTCCAGTGCACCGGCCTCCTCCAGGTTGCGGCGCACCTCGGCGACCGTCGAGCCCTTCTGGCCGACGGCGACATAGATGCAGCGGACCTGCTTCTTGGGGTCGCCCGACTCCCAGTTGGCCTTCTGGTTGATGATCGCGTCGATGGCAATGGCGGTCTTGCCGGTCTTGCGGTCACCGATGATCAGCTGGCGCTGGCCACGGCCGATCGGGATCATCGCGTCGATGGCCTTGAGACCGGTCTGGAGGGGCTCACGCACCTCCTGGCGGTCCATGACACCGGCGGCCTGCAGCTCCAGGGCACGACGGCCCTCGAGGTTGGTGATCTCACCGAGGCCGTCGATCGGGTTGCCCATCGCGTCGACGGTGCGACCCAGGTAGCCCTCGCCGACCGGGATCGAGAGGACCTCCCCGGTGCCGCGCACCGTCGAGCCCTCCTCGATGCCCTCGGAGTTGCCCAGGACGACGACGCCGATCTCACGGGTGTCGAGGTTCAGGGCGATGCCGGTGGTGCCGTTGTCGAACTTCAGCAGCTCGTTGGCCATCGCCGAGGGCAGGCCCTCGACCCGGGCGATGCCGTCACCGGAGGTGACCACGGTGCCGACCTCTTCGCGCTCGGCCGCCGCGGGGGTGTAGTTCTGGACGAAGGTGTCCAGGGCGTCGCGGATCTCGTCCGGACGAATCGTCAGTTCCGCCATTGCGTCCCTACTCTTTCGATGTGCGCACCCGCCGGGGAGCGCTGGTTTGTGGGTTGGTCCCCGCTGTCTCAGACGAGCGCGCGGTGGACCTGGTCGAGCCGTTCGGAAATCGTTCCCTCGAAGACCTCGTCGCCGAGTTCCACGCGGACGCCACCGATCACCTGGGGGTCCACGCTGACCTGCAGCTCGACATCACGACCATGGATGCGGCTCAGTGCTGCGCGCATCCGCTCGGCCTGGTCGACGTCCAGGGGACGTGCGACGGTGACACGGGCGATGTCGCGCCCACGCACCTGCGCCGCCTGGGTCAGGTAGGACTCGACCGTGCGGGCGAAGGTGCGCTTGCGCGCCCCCACGGCCCGAATGGCCAGGTCCTCGACCACGCCATTGGCCTTGAACTGCAGGAGCTGGCGCACCAGCTGCTGACGGGCCTGGAGCGGCTTGCTGCGGTCACTGACGGCCTCGCGCAGTTCGGCGGACTCCTCGACGGTGCGCAGGAAGCCGAACAGCTGCCCCTGGACCTCGTCGAGTTGTCCCCCGTCGCGTGCCTGCCGGAACAGGCCGAGGACTGCCTGGCGCTCGAGGGCGTCGGCCAGTCCACGTCCCGAGTTCCAACGCTGGGCGACGGCCTGCTTGACGATGTGGATCGCCTGGCCGCCGACCTTGCCCTCGAGCAACCGCTCGGCCAGCTGCTGGCGGACGGCGGCATCGGTTGCCGGGTCCGTCAGCGCCCGCTTGAGCGCCGACTGCTTGTCGAGCGCGTCCACGACGGAGAAGAGCTCCGCGGGCGTGGCCGCCTCGAGGGCCTCATCCGCCACGGCCCTGTCCAGGTCGCTGAGCCTGGCCTCTTCGGTTGCACCAAGGGTCATGCCTGCTGCCCCCCGGTGCGGGCCGGCTGGGACTCGAGATCGGCCAGGAAACGGTCGACCGTGGCGCGCACCCGCTGGTCATCCTCGAGGCTCTCCCCGACGATGCGTCCGGCGAGGGTGGTGGCGAGGCCACCGACCTCACTGGTCAGCTGGTGCATGGCCTGGCTGCGCTCGGCAGCGATCTGGGTCCTGGCGGTCTCCAGGATCCGGGCAGACTCCTTCGTGGCCTGGTCACGCATCTCCGCGAGGATCTGCGCACCCTGCGACTTGGCTTCTTCTCGGATCTGGGCCGCCTCGTCACGTGCCTGCGAGAGCTGAGAGGTGTACTGCTGACGAGCAGCTTCCGCCTCGGCCTGGGCGCGCTCTGCACGCTCCATGCCACCTTGGATGGCCTCGCTGCGCTCCGCGTACATCGTCTCGAAGGAGGGAACGACCTTCTTCGCGAAGACGAATGTCACGATCAGGATCAGCACGATGCCCGCGATGATCTCCGACAGGTGGTGCGGCGCCAGCGGCCCCAGGTTCATCTCCAGCGGCACCCACATGTTGGGCACCATGGAATCGCTCATTAGTTGACGGCGAAGGCGAGGGCGAAGCCGAACAGCGCCAGGGCCTCGACCACGGCGAAGCCGATCATGGCGGTGCTGAACATGGCGCTACGGGCCTCGGGCTGACGAGCGGTGCCGTTGATCACGGAGGCGAAGATCCAGGCGACGCCAAGGGCCGGGCCGAGGGTGGCGAGGGCGTAGCCGATGACGTTGATCGAGCCACTGATTTCCATGAGGGGCATTGTGGTTCCTTTCGGGTTTTTCTTCGGTCGAAGAAAGCTAGGGGTCAGTGCTCGTCCGCGAGCGAGGACGAGACGTACTGTGCCGTCAGCACAGTGAACACGTAGGCCTGCAGGGCGCCGACGAAGAGCTCGAGGGCGAACAGGGCATAGCTCATGATGAGCGACAGGCCGCCAGAAATGTTGAAGAAGAGATTGTTCGGGTAGGTGAGCAGGAAGGCGCCACCCACCACGAAGAGCATGATCACCAGGTGGCCGGCGAACATGTTGGCAAACAGTCGCATGGCCAGCGTCAGGGGACGGGTGATGAAGTTCGACAGGAACTCAAGCGGGATCACCAGCGGGTACATCCACACTGGGACGCCCGGGGGGATGAGGGTGTTCTTGAGGTAGCCCGCACCGTGCTTGCCGAAGCCGGCGAAGACGTAGACGAACCAGGTCACGATTGCCAGGCCGTAGGCGTAGCCGATGTTGGAGAAGGTCGGGAACATCGAGAAGAACATCTGGCCGAACCAGTTGTTCAGCAGGATGAAGAAGAACAGGGCCAGCAGGTAGGGCAGGAACTTGCGGTAGTCGCGGCCCAGTGTGTCGCGGGCGATGGAATTGCGCACGAATTCGTAGATCTTCTCCATCACCACCTGCTTCTTGGTGGGACGAACCGACAGTCCGCTGGAGGCCCACAGCCAGAAGGCGATGACCACGACGGCGGCGAGGATCGCCTGCAGCATCGGTTTGGTCAGCCAGTCGGTTCCGTACAGGCCGGGGAACTGGAAGTCCTCGACCCCGGGAGCCTTGTAGCCGCCCTCCAGGGGCACCAGCTTCAGCGGGAATGCGTTCATCAGATGCAGCATCACTGGTCAACTCCCCTGGAGTTCATTGTCTCGTCCGGCCCTTCCATAGCGCTTGATGATGAGGTACATGCTCATGACCAGTCCGACGATGAAGCCGGTCGGCAGCATCCACCCTTGGTGAAGATATCGGGACCCCAGCCACCCCAGTCCGCCATAGAGCATCATGCCGGACAGGACATAGCTGAGTGGAATCATTCCATCGCCTTGCGACCCCTCCAGTGGGATCTGCTGCCGGGAGGAAGGAGGGCGGAACTGCGTGTCCATGTCGTGGTGAACTATATCAGTCCTGCCTTGTGCTGACACCTCAGTCACCACCGCGATCACCCACCTCATAAGGCGTGTCGTAGACCGGCACACGACTGGTGAGCGAGGTGGCCACCATGGCGCAGATCCACGCAAGGGTGACCGCGACGACCGAGGCCACGACACTGGGAACATGCGGTGTCCAGTGGGAGCGTCCCGGCCCCAGGGCTACCAGCACCAGGCCCAGCATGGCCACCCGCGAGCCGTAGGAGATGATGACCAGGCCGACAGCCTGCTGGCTCCCCTGGCCCATCGCGGCGAGCTGGACAGGGCTCCCCCCTCCGAGGAAGGCCACCACGGCGACCGTCCCCAGCAGGGCCGAGAACAGACCGGACAAACCGGCCACCAGCGCGCCCACGGTGCAGCAGACCAGACCGGTCGCCATCGAGGCCAGCAGCGCCCGCCCCAGGATCTTGAAGGAGAAGGCGAGGTACGGGATGCGCCACGCGGGGATCCGCGGCTCAGGCAGTGCCATAGCGCTCATCCGTCGTGGGTTCCCGTCTTCCGCAAGTTCGCCCGAGTAGCTCCTCGGGCCGCTTGTGAAAGCTAACACAATCGATGTCTTGATGTCGAAGCATCTCATCGCACCCCGGCACGTCGCGGCTGGCGCACGGTCAGCCAGGTGGCCACCGCCGTGAGCAGCACGAGCCCAGCGGCCACCCACCATCGTGGCCAGGTGCCCACCCCCACGACGCCGAAGCTGATCAATGCCGTCCACAGGTACATCAGCAAGCAGGCTCGCACCTGCGAGTGGCCGTGCTGGAGCAGGCGGTGGTGCAGGTGCTGCTTGTCGGCGACGAACCACCAGGTCCCGGCCCGGGTGCGCCGGGCATAGGCCAGCACCAGGTCGAGCAACGGCAGGGCCATGATCGCGAAGGGCAGCACGATCGGCAGGTAGCTCGGCAGCAGCCCTCCCCCGCGGGCGCTCAGCGCCGCCGGGTCCACCTGCCCGGTGAGGGAGATGGTGGAGGCTGCCAGCAGCAGCCCCAGCAGCATCGACCCGGAGTCGCCCATGAACATGCGGGCCGGGAAGAAGTTGTGCGGAAGGAAGCCCAGGCAGACCCCACCGATCACCATGGTGACGAGGCTGGCCGTCGTGGCCAGCACGAGGTCCTGCTCGTGGGCCAGCAGGTAGGTGTAGCTGAAGAAGGCCAGGCCGCCGATCGCCACCACCCCGCTGGCCAGGCCGTCGAGCCCGTCGACGAAGTTGATGGCATTGACGCACAGGAAGATGAAGATCACCGTGATCAGGATCGAGCTGGCCGTGTCCAGCACGATGATCCGGTTGGGCAGCGCGATCCAGAACATGCGCACCCCGTTGAGCACCACGATCCCGGCGGCCAGCACCTGGCCGGCCGCCTTGGCCATGGCGGGCAGGTCCAGCACGTCGTCGAGCACGCCCACCAGACAGATCACGGCCCCGGCCACCAGGATCGCGCCGGCATCATGGCGCACCACCGCGTGGCGTCCCAGGAAGGGCAGCTGGGTGGCCAACAACAGGGCTGCCGAGCAGCCCGCCAGCATGGCCAACCCTCCGAAGTACGGGATCGGGACAGCGTGCACATCGCGGTCACGCACCTTGGCCACGGCGCCGCAGCGCAGCGCCAGTCGGCGGCACAGGCCCGCAACCAGATAGGTGGTCGCAAAGGCGGTGAGCATCACCAGGGCGTACTCGCGCATGCGTGGCCCTGGCCTCAGCCGGCCGTTGGCTCGTCGTCCCACACGATGAAGGGATCCACCTCACGCAACTGTTCGATGCCGATCGCCCCCATCCGCAAGACCTTGCCCATTGGCTCGCTGACGAAGTCGACGATGGTCGAGGGCGTCCGACCCGGCGTGGGTCCCGCGTCCAGGTAGACCGCGACGCTGTCCCCCAGCTGCGCGAGGGCCTCGTCGATGTCGGTCGAGGCGGGCTGTCCCGAGACATTGGCCGAACTGACCGCCAGGGGCCCGGTGCGGCGGAGCAGGTCTCGGGTGAAGTCGTGGTCGGGCACACGCACGGCGATGGTCCCGCGGGTCTCCCCCAGGTCCATCCGCAGGTGCTGCTGTGCGGTGACGATCAAGGTCAGGGCGCCGGGCCAGAAGGCCTCTGCGAGCCGCAAGGCGTGCGAGGGCAGGTCCTCGGCCAGGGCCTCGAGCATGCCGGCCTCGGCCACGAGCACGGGGGGCGGCATGTCGCGTCCCCTGTGCTTGGCATCCAGCAATCCCTGGACCGCGGGGGCACTGAAGGCATCGGCGCCGATTCCGTAGACGGTGTCGGTCGGCAGCACGATGCATTCGCCCGCGGCGATCGCGGTCTGCGCCGCGGCCAGGGCCTCACCGGTCTGCGCCACGGCGTCGAGGCGTCGCAACTGCTGTCCGGAGGTCGGGATCTGCTGCTCACTCACCCCGACATCCTGCCACGACTGGCCAACCGGGCGTCGCTCAGCGTCGACGTGCCGTCACGAAACGGGGGCGTCCGGCAAGGTCGCGCTCGTCCCTCACCTGGGTGAAGGCCCCGTTGTCCACGAAGACCTGCGGTGCGCTGTGCTCCTGCACCTCGGCATGTTCGCTGCACACCCAGCCACCGGGACGCAGCAGGCGGGCGGCGACGCCGGCGACCACCACGGTGGCATCCAACCCGTCATCACCCGACCACAGGGCCAGCGCAGGGTCGTGGTCACGCACCTCCGCAGTGACCGACTCCCAAGCCTCCAGGGGGATGTAGGGCGGATTCGCGATCACCAGGTCGACGGTGCCGTCCAGCTCGGCAAAGGCCTCGGCCATGTCTCCCTGCACCAGCTCGACGCCGGTGCCGGCCAGGTTCCGGGATGCCCAGGCATGGGCCTGCTCGTCGAGTTCCACCGCGTACTGCTCGGCGGTCGGCATCTCTGCGTGGATGGCCAGGCTGATCGCTCCAGAGCCGGCGCACAGCTCCACCACACGCGGACAGTCCAGCTCGGCCAGGCGATCCAGTGCCCAGCCTGTCATCACCTCGGTCTCCGGGCGAGGGACGAAGACTCCGGGCCCGACAGCAAGTCGGACGGTGCGAAACCATGCCTCGCCGGTCAGGTGCTGCACCGGGCGCCCGTCACAGCGCTGGCTGACCAGGTCATCCAGTCGGCCGATGGTGTCGGCGTCGAGGTCGGGAGCCACCAGCAGGCGGTTGGGTTCGATCCGCAGCACGTGCGCCACCAGGGTCCGCGCCTCGGCCTGCGGCGATGCCGTGCCGGCCGCAGCGAGACGCTGCTGGACCTCGCGGACGGCTTGCGAAGCCCTCACTGCTCCTCCGGCATCTGGAGTCGCTCGGCCAGGTCGGCGGCCTGCAGCGCATCCACCAGGGGCTGCAGGGCCCCGTCGAGCACCTGGTCCAGGTTGTGCGCCTTGAAGCCGATGCGGTGGTCGGCGATGCGGTTCTCGGGGAAGTTGTAGGTGCGGATGCGTTCGCTACGGTCGACGGTTCGCACCTGCGAGCGGCGGGCCTCGGAGGCGTCCTCGGCGGCCTTCTCCGCGGCGAGCGCAGCCAGGCGCGAGCGCAGGATCCGCATCGCCTGTTCCTTGTTCTGCAGCTGGGAGCGCTCGTTCTGGCAGGTCACCACCACGCCACTGGGCAGGTGGGTGATGCGAACCGCGGAGTCGGTGGTGTTGACGCCCTGTCCTCCCTTGCCGGAGGAGCGGTAGACGTCGATGCGCAGGTCGTCGTCGCTGATCTCGACCTCGCCCTCGTCGTCGAGGTCGGGGGTCACCAGCACCCCCGCGGCCGAGGTGTGGATGCGACCCTGGCTCTCGGTGACGGGCACCCGTTGCACGCGGTGGACCCCGCCCTCGAACTTGAGCAGTCCGTAGGGCTGGTCGCCGCCGCTGGCCGATCCCTTCACGGCGGCGGTGACGCTCTTGTAGCCGCCAAGGTCGGTGGTCTGTTCGTCAAGGAGCTCGACCTTCCAGCCGTGTGTCTCGGCGAAGCGCTGGTACATGCGCAGCAGGTCCGACGCGAACAGGGCCGACTCCTCGCCGCCCTCGCCCGACTTGATCTCGACGATCGCGTCCAGCCGGTCGTGCGGGTCGCGCGGGGCCAGCAGGGCCGAGAGCTGCTCGGTGAGCTGCTCCAGCCGCGCGCGCAGTTCGGTGGCCTCCTCGGCGAAGAGCTCGTCGGCCTCGGACAGTTCCTCGGCGGCGTCCAGGTCGTCGGCGACCTGGTCGTACTGCGCGAGGGCCTTGATGATGGGGGTCAGCTCGGAGTATCGGCGCCCGATGCGGCGCGACCGTGCCATGTCCTGGTGCAGTGCGGGATCGCCCATCTGGGCCTCCAGCTGGGCGAATTCCTCGCGGATCGAGGGAGCCTGGTCGAACATGGTGCTCCTGTGCCCTGGCGGTCTCGGGCGTCGTTCGGGATGGAGGTGGGATCGGCCGCGATCCCGGGGGAAAAGGACGAGCGCTGGGGGCAGGTCTCCCTGCCGCCCAGCGCTCGTGGAAGAAGTTACTTCTTCTTGGCGTAACGACGCTCGAAGCGGGCCACGCGGCCACCGGTGTCGAGGATCTTCTGCTTGCCCGTGTAGAACGGGTGGCAGGCGGCGCACACGTCGGCGCTCTGCGTGCCCGACTTGCTGGTGCTGCGGGTCTTGAACGTGTTGCCACAGGTACAGGTGACCGTTGTCTCCACGTACTCCGGGTGGATTCCCTGCTTCATGTCATCTCCTAGGTATGTGATGCACCGGGTCGCCCTGACATGGACTCTGGACGTGAACCGGCACCGACGCACAATTATGCCGTGCTGGTGGGCACAGCGCCAAACCGGGCGGGGATATTCCCCACCCATCCTGCTTTGGTGCAAGGGGGGCCGCAGGCGCCCCTTCCGTGCCTCGAGCGCAGCTCCGAACCTGTGAGGAGCGGTGCGCGCGCGAGGCGGCGGGGGTCCAAGGGGGGCCGCAGGCGCCCCTTCTCATTCAGAGGGCGTCGTCTTGCTGATCTGGACGAGGAACTCCGAGTTGTTCTGCGACTTGCGCATCTGCTTGAGCAGCATCTCCAGGGCCTGCTGGTCGTCCATGCCCGACAGGACACGGCGCAGCTTCCAGATGATCGCCAGCTCCTCGCGGCCCAGCAGCAGCTCCTCGCGACGGGTGCCGGAGGCATCCACGTCGATGGCCGGGAAGATGCGCTTGTCGGCGAGGTTGCGCTTGAGCCGCAGCTCCATGTTGCCGGTGCCCTTGAATTCCTCGAAGATCACCTCGTCCATCTTGGATCCGGTCTCGATCAGGGCCGTGGCCAGGATCGTCAGCGAGCCACCGTCCTCGATGTTGCGGGCGGCACCGAAGAACTTCTTCGGCGGGTACAGGGCGGCCGAGTCCACACCACCGGACAGGATGCGGCCCGACGCGGGAGCGGCCAAGTTGTAGGCGCGCCCCAGGCGGGTGATGCCGTCGAGCAGCACGACCACGTCGTGGCCCAGCTCGACCAGGCGCTTGGCGCGCTCGATGGCCAGCTCGCTGATCGTGGTGTGGTCGCCTGCGGGACGGTCGAAGGTGGAGGCGATGACCTCGCCGGAGACGGTCCGCTGGAAGTCGGTGACCTCCTCGGGACGCTCGTCGACCAGCACCACCATGAGGTGCACCTCGGGATTGTTCATGGTGATGGCATTGGCGATGTTCTGCATGATCATCGTCTTGCCGGCCTTGGGGGGCGAGACGATGAGGCCGCGCTGGCCCTTGCCGATCGGGCTGACCAGGTCCATGATGCGGCCGGTCATGTTGAGCGGCCCGTTCTCCAGGCGCAGGCGCTCCTGCGGGTAGAGCGGGGTGAGCTTGTTGAAGTCGGGGCGGTTCTTGGCCGCCTCTGGATCCCCACCGTTGATGGTGTCCAGGCGGACGAGCGGGTTGTACTTCTCCTTGCGCTCGCCCTCCTTGCCCTGGCGGATGGCACCGGTGACCACATCGCCGCGACGCAGGCCGTACTTGCGCACCATGGTCATCGCGACATAGGCGTCATTGCTCCCGGGCAGGGAGCCGGAGGTGCGCACGAAGGCGTAGTTGTCGAGGATGTCGAGGATGCCCCCGATGTTGAGCAGGACGTCGTCCTCGCTGATGACCGGCTCGTTCTCGTAGCGGTCCATGTTCTGGCCGCTGCGGGTACCGCGGTTGCCGCGGTCACGCTGGCGACGGCGACGGCCGCGACGCCCAGCATTGCCGTCGCCGTCATAGTCACGCTGGTTGCTCTGGTTGTTCTGGCGCTGCTGGGAGTCCTTGCCACGACCTTGGTCGGACTGGCTTGCGTTGCCCTGCTGGCGGTCCTGCTTGTGACCGTCCTGAGCCTGGGATTCCTGCCTGCTGGCCTGGGACGGGGCACCGTCCTTCTGGCCGGACTGCTCCTGGGGCTGTGCCTGGTCGGCGCTGTCACCGCCACGGCGGTTGCGCTGGCGGGGCGCCTGGCTGCTGAGCTCGGCCAGACGTGCGCCGACCTCGGCGCCGACGTCGGCGGGACGCTCGGACAGCTCCGGAGGGGACTGCTGCTCACGAGCCTCGCGGTTGCGCTGCCGGCGCGGCCGCTGCTGGGACTGCTCGTCACCGTTCACCTGGCGCACCTGCTCGGTCGCCACTGGCTGCTCGACCGCGGAGGCGCGCTCCGCCTTCTGGGGCTGTTCGGTGGTGGGCTGCTCCTGCGGGGCGGCACTGTTGCGGGTGGCACGCCGGCGCGGGGCCTCGGCGGGGGCACCCCCCTGGAGGGCGGCAATCAGGTCCGCCTTCTTCAGGCCGGTGGTGCGGATGCCGCGAGCGGCCGCCATGGCCTTCAGCTCGGGCACGTTCTTGGACGCAAGGCCCCCGGAGGTGGATGCGGACTTGCCGGCTGCGGAGGGCTCGGCCACGTTCTCGGTCACTGCTTTCCTTTCGCGAACCGGGCGGGTCGGGGAATGGCAGCACTGTGCATGCCGGGCGTCGCCGGGTTCGAATCAGGTCGGGTCTCCGCGTCCACCGCAGGGGTGCCACGCGTCGAAGTCACTGTGGGGTGTCCGGGAGAGACGTCTCGCGGAACAGGGCGTCGTACCGACATGCACACGTACGACGACGAGGATGACTCATCGCGGTACGTCGTGGATCGGTCCCCCGCCCGGCTCCTGCCCATCCCGGGCGGATCAGGCACCTGACCTGTGAGGTGCTCGTCGAATGCAGGACATTCGACCTGCCAAGAGAATACCATCCGGATTCCTCGGCTCGCCACACCCGGCCCCCCGCGCGCAGCGCAGCTTCAGGAGACATGCGCAGCGCAGCTTCAGGAGAGTTGCACGCCGGGCCCCAGTTCCAGGTGGTGTCGCACGAAACCAGTCTGGTCAACGGCCTCGTGTGCCTGGAGTTGCTCGCTACGGCCGACGGCCAGGACGGTCGGCCCGGCTCCCGAGATGACGGCGGGGACGCCGTGGGCGCGCAGCTCGCCCATCAGGCGGGCCGAGTCGGGCATCAACGCGGCCCGACGATCCTGGTGCAGGAGGTCCCTGGTGCCGCGCAGGAGCTGCTCCGGGTCCGTGGTCAGGGCGTGGACCAGCAGGGCAGCACTGCTGGCCTGGGCGATGGCATCGGCCCAGGGCACCGTCTCGGGCAGCACGGCACGAGCACCAGCGGTGGGCACCTCGACCTCCGGAACCCAGACGATGCACCGCAGCCCCTCGGCCGGCTCCAGGCGCACCACCTGCACGCCGGGCCGCCCGTCGTCGCCGGGCTCCATGTGCCCGAGCACGATCCCGCCCAGCACCGCGGCGCAGGCATTGTCCGGATGCCCTTCCAGCTCGCTGGACAGACGGCATGCCCAGTTGAGGTCGAGTTCCTCCCCGGGCCGCGCCAGACCCCAGGCCAGGGCGATGCCCGCCACGATCGCGGAGGCAGACGAACCCAGCCCCCTGCTGTGCGGCACCACATTCGTGGCGACCAGACGCAAGCCCGGGGCCTCGTGGCCCAGTTCGTCGAGTGCCCGGCACAGGACACGCACCACCAGGTGCCGAGCGTCCAGCGGCACCCGGCCGGCTCCCTGACCGCTGACCTCGACCTCGAGCCCCTCGACCAGTACCTCTGCCTCCACCTGGTCGGACATGGTCAGCGCGAGCCCCAGGCAGTCGAATCCCGGACCGAGGTTCGCACTGGTGGCCGGCACCTCGGCCCGGGCCCGGCGACCGACCGGGAGCGCAGCGGGCGAGGTCATCTCAGTGACCCTCGACGCGCAGCATCGAGATCTCGCCGTGGGTGAAGGCGTGCGCCGCAAGCTCTGCGACCACCGCCTGGACATCGGACTCCTTCGCGACATGGGTCATCAGCGCCAACTCGGCCGTCGCGGGCTCCTTGCGGCTCGTCTGGGCCGTGGACTGGTCGACGGTCTGCACCGAGACATTGTGGCTCGCGAAGACCCCTGCGAAGGCAGCCAGCACCCCCGGCTCGTCGGAGACGGCCGCGCGCACCAGGTAGCGGGTCTCCACATCGCCCATCGGCGCGATCTCCCGGTTGGCATAGAGCGTCTCGGCCGGACCGGCCACGCCGCGCAGCCTGTTGCGGGCCACAGTGACCAGGTCGCCCATGACGGCCGAGGCAGTCGGCGACCCGCCAGCTCCTGGGCCCATGAACATCAACTGCCCAGCCTCGCGGGACTCGACGAAGATGGCATTGAAGGCGCCCTTGACGCTGGCCAGGGGGTGGTCCACCGGCACCATGGCCGGGTGCACCCGGGCGCTCACCGAACCACCCTCGGTGGTGGACAGGATCGCGAGCATCTTGACCACGCAGCCCAGCTTGCGCGCCGTGGTGATGTCCTGCGAGGTGACCCGTGTGATGCCCTCGCGGTGGACGTCGGTCCCCCGGACCCTGGTGTGGAAGGCCAGGGTCGCCATGATCGCTGCCTTCGCCGCGGCATCGTAGCCCTCGATGTCGGCGGTCGGATCGGCCTCGGCATAGCCCAGCTCCTGCGCCTGGCGCAGGGCATCGTCGAACTCCGCCCCGGTACTGGTCATCTGGTCCAGGATGTAGTTCGTGGTGCCGTTGACGATGCCCATCACGGTGGTGATCTCGTCACCGACCAGCGATTCGCGCAGCGGCCTCACGATCGGGATGGCGCCGGCGACGGCGGCCTCGTAGTACAGGTCGACGCCGGTGCGGTTGGCGCCCTCGAACAGCGCCTGCCCGTCCTGGGCGAGCATCGCCTTGTTCGCGGTGACGACCGAGGCGCCGTTGGCCATGGCGGTGAGGACCAGCTCACGGATGGGGTCGACGCCACCCACCAGTTCGACGACGATGTCGAGGTCGTCTCGGGCCACCAGCGACGCGGCATCAGTGGTGAACAGCTCCGGGTCAAGCCCGGCGTGGTCACGCTCCAGGGAGCGCACGGCGATCCCGACCAGTTCCAGACGGCGTCCGATCCGGTTGGTCAGGTCATCGGCCTGCTCGGTGATGACGCGCGCCACCTGGCTTCCCACCACCCCGCATCCCAGCAGCGCCACCTTGAGCGGCGGCAGTCGGTAGGGGTCGGTGGCCTCGAGCTTGTTCATGGGCATTCCTTGCTGGTCTGGCTGGCTATGGGCTGGTCTGGCTGTGGGGGCGGGCGTGGTCTGGCGTGTCATTGGCCGACGTCGAGACGCAACAGGTCCTCGAGCGTCTCACGACGGATGAGGGTGCTCAGCTCACCCTCGCGCACGGCGACCACCGGCGGCTTGGTGAGCATGTTGTAGTTGCTGGCCATGGAGCGGGAGTAGGCGCCCGATGCCGGCACCGCCAGCAGGTCACCGGGGCGGATGTCGGCGGGCAGGAAGACGTCGCGCACCAGGATGTCGCCGCCCTCGCAGTGCTTGCCCACGACGCGACTCAGGACCGGTTCGGCATCGGAGTTGCGCGAGACCACGGCGGCCGAGTACTCCGCCGCATACAGCGCAGGACGGATGTTGTCGCTCATCCCCCCGTCGACGCTGACGTAGACCCGGTTCTGGCCGCCGTCGACGTCGACCACCTTCACCGTGCCCACCTCGTAGAGGGCCATCGTGGTGGGTCCGCAGATGGCACGTCCGGGCTCGATCGACATCGTGGGCACCACGATGTTCCAGCCGCGGGCCTCGTGCTCGACGATCTCGCGCAGGTTCCTGGCCAGCGCGTCCGGCGTGGACGGGGTGTCGGCCTGGGTGTAGGCAATGCCGAAGCCGCCCCCGAGGTCGAGCTCGGGCAGCTCGGTGCCGGTGGCGGCGGAGAACTGCGCCAGCAGCTTCATCGTGCGACGCGCCGCCACCTCGAAACCGTGGGTGTCGAAGATCTGCGAGCCGATGTGGGAGTGCACGCCGAGCAGCTCCATGTGCTCGCTGTAGTGGCAACGCACCATCGCCACCATCGCCTGGCCATTGGTGATGCTGAAGCCGAACTTCTGGTCCTCGTGGGCGGTGGCGATGTACTCGTGGGTGTGAGCCTCCACACCGGTGGTGACGCGCACCATCACCCGGGCCGTCCAGCCGTTCTCGGAGCACAGCTGCTCGATGCGCCCGATCTCGTCGAGGGAGTCGACGATGATCCGCCCCACCCCGCTGGAGAGCGCATGTTCCAGTTCCGCGACAGACTTGTTGTTGCCGTGCAGCCCGATCCGGGCCGGGTCCATGCCCCCCGCCAGTGCGACGGCAAGCTCGCCGCCACTGCACACGTCGAGGTAGAGGCCCTCCTCGCTGATCCAGCGGGCCACGCTGCGGGTCAGGAAGGACTTGCCGGCGTAGTAGACCTGCCACCCGGTGAAGGCGTCACGGAAGGCGCGGGCGCGCTCCCGGAAGTCGGCCTCGTCGACGACATAGGCGGGAGTGCCGACCTGGTCGGCGATCTCGCGCACGTCCAATCCCGCGACGCGGACGCTGCCGTCCTCCCCACGACGCACCTGGCTGCTCCACAGGGCGGGGTCGAGCAGGTTGAGGTCGGAGGGACGGTCCAGCCACTGGGGACCCGCAGTGGTGGCATCGGCATGGATCGAGCCGGCGACATGGGTATGGGTCATGCCACGATCCTCTCAGATCGCGCCCAGGAGCCCTGGATCCGTTCAGAGCGTGGCCGGAGGTCGGGGCGGCGTGCATGCCCACCCCGCTGGGGCTGCTAGGGTGTTCCGTGCCCCGTTGGTGACCAACCCGGGGTGTGGCCCCCGTAGCTCAGGGGATAGAGCACCGCCCTCCGGAGGCGGGAGCGCAGGTTCGAATCCTGCCGGGGGCGCCACCGCTGCGCATGCCACGCCACGCAACGCCTCAGTCCCGGGCCCCGGCACGGCCCGTCCGAACCGGGAGCCCCGTGACCACGACCAATCCACGCCTGCGCCGGGTGGCTGCCCTGTGGGACAGTCCACGCCTCCAGGACGAGCACCTCGTGGCACGGCTGTGGCTGGCCAGCCGCCTCCTGGTGCTCGTGGAGTGGGCCGCCATGCTGTTCACCCTGGGCGACACCCGCTACTACTTCGAGAAGATCTCGAAGATGTCCGAACTCGGACCGCAGGCCACCATGGTGGAGTACCCCACCCCCGTGCTGTGGTTGCTGGAACTGCCGAACCTTCTGGCCTCCGGGCACCGGTGGGTCTACGTGGTCACTTTCTTCCTCCTGATGTTCCTGCTCGACGCCGCCTTCAGCCGCTCACTGTGGCGCCACGGCGGCCGACTTCGCGGCCAGGCGATGGCCTTCTGGATCGCCTTCGTGCCCCTGGTGGGCACCACCTCCTACCTACGTTTCGACATCCTCACCGCGGTCCTGGCTGGCTGGGCGCTGCTGCTGGCGGGACGCCGCCGACCCGCTTGGGCCGGGGCACTGATCGGAATCGGTGCGGCGGTGAAGCTGTGGCCCGCACTGCTGTGGCCCGCGCTGATGGGCTCCCGGCGGCCCGAGGACCGTGCCACCGCCCGCTGGCGCTCCACCCTCGGTTTCTGGGGGGCGGGTGGTGCGCTGGCCCTGGTCAGCCTGTGGTGGGCCGGCTGGGACCGACTGCTGTCCCCCTTGGGCTGGCAGGGTGAGCGCGGCCTGCAGATCGAGAGCGTCTGGGCCGGGCTGCCAATGATCCACCGCCTCGTCCAACCGCACGAGTTCTGGATCGCGGTCAGTGACTTCAATGCCTGGGAGATCTCCGGCCCCGGCACCGACCTGCTCCTCACCTGTACCAGCGTGGCCACCGTGCTCGGCATCCTCACCGTCGTGCTGGCCTATGTGGTCTGGCTGCGCCGACCCGTTCAGCGCCCCGTCGAGGCGGCCGCCCTGATGATGCTGCTGGTGCTGGTGATGATCGTGACCAACAAGACCTTCTCCCCCCAGTACCTGATCTGGCTCGGAGGCCCCCTGGCCGCCGCCTGGGTGATGGCCGGACTCACGATCGAGGCGGATGACGCGGATCGCGACAACCAGGCCACGCTGCTGCAGGTCAGCACCCTGACCCTGTGCGTGAGCCTGCTCACCCAGCTCGTCTATCCCATCGGCTATGCCTCACTCGTGGGCCACCGGCCGGGCATGGTGCTGGCCACCGTCGTGCTGCTGGTGCGCAACATCGCGCTGGTGGTGCTCCTGGTGACGGTCGTCCGCTGGTGCTGGCGACTGCTCACGGCATCCGCCCCCTCCTCGCCCACCTCCCATTCCTCGGCCTCCGACGCGGAAGTCCCACGATGACCACGACCGACCTCCCCCGCCGCCAGGCCATCGACCTGGCGCGGCCACTGCACTCCTGGCTCACGAGCCACTGGCCCTGGGTGGCGGTCTGGCTGTTGACCCGTGGGCTGATGCTGCGCCACTGGGCCATCGACACCCAGTTCATCGTCAACGACGTGAAGTACTACTTCGCCCAGGTCGTCAACGCCGAGGGCTACCTGACGGTGCTGCGTGAGTACCCACTGCCCATGGTCTGGCTCCTCGACGTGCTGCGGTGGCCCGCCGCAAACCAGGAGACCCTCTATGTGGTGCTCTTCGCCCTGCTGATGGCGGTGCTGGACGCCCTGATGACGGTCGCCCTGTGGCGCACGGGCTCGAGGCTGGCGAGCATCGGCTGGATGCTGTTCGTGTGGGCGATCGGGCCACTGGTGTGGTTCCGCTATGACCTCCTGCCGGGCGTCGTGGTCGGTCTGGCCGTGCTCCTGGTGGCCCGCCGGCCAGCCACGAGCGGAGCCCTGGTGGCCCTGGGTGCCGGCATCAAGCTGTGGCCGGCCCTGCTGCTGGCGGCCCTGGTCGGCCGCTCCCCCGCCGCCCGCCTGCGACACCGCAGCTTCTGGGTCACCGGCCTGGGCCTGGCCCTGCTGAGCCTGCTGGCGGCCGGGCCCGTGCGCCTGGTCTCGCCCCTGACCTGGCAGTCCGACCGGGGCCTGCAGATCGAGAGCGTCTGGGCCAGCCTGCCGATGTGGCGTCGGGCGATGGGTGCCCAGAGTGCCGCGGGACAACCCGACACGCGCTGGACGGTGCAGCTGTCACCCTTCAATGCCTTCGAGATCACCGGCCCCGGGGTGGCCCAGATGCTCACAGCGGCGTCGATCTGCATGGCCCTCGGCGTGGCCCTGGCCTTCGCCATGGGCGTGCTGGCCTGGCGACTGGACCCGCCGGCCCACGTGCGGGGCCTGGCCTGCCTGTCGATCGTCTCGATCATGCTGGTGGGCAACAAGACGCTGAGCCCCCAGTACATGTGCTGGTTGGGCGCCGTCAGCGCCGCCTGGCTCGCGCTGGCCCCGGCCGGACGCCAGCGGGTGCGGGCCATCGCCGTCGGCCTGGCCTGCCTGGTGCTGGCCTGGCTCACCCAGCAGGTCTACCCCAACCACTACCTCGGACTGATCTCTCCCAACTGGGCCGATCCCACGGTCACGTGGCAGCTGGTGGCACGCAACCTTGGGCTCGTCCTGCTCGCCGTGCTCACCACCAGCTGGGCACTTCTTGAACTTGTACGCGCTCGGTTTGCCCAAGCCACCCAAGCAGCGACTACCATTTCATCAAGGTAGGCGCAGGGGCCTGCCGTAGGCCAACACACACCGGAAAGAGGCGATGGTGGCCCCGGCCACCGACACTCATATGTCCCACACAGACCCCTCCAGCGACTTCGGCGCCAATGACTGGCTGATCGAGGAGATGTTCGAGAAGTACAAGGCAGACCCGAGCAGCGTGGACGCCTCGTGGATCGCCTTCTTCGAGAAGAACTCCCCCAGCAGCGAGAACAAGGCCTCCGAGTCCGCCACTGCGTCCAAGTCCCAGCCGGCCAAGAGCGAGCAGCCCGCCAAGGCCACTCCCGCTGCGCAGGCTCCCGCCAAGAGGGAGTCCGCTCCCACCCAGCAGGCCGAAGCCGCCCCGGCGCCTGCCGCCAAGAGCAGCAAGGTCGAGCAGCGCGAGAACCGCGCCGAGGCCCCCTCGACGCCCGGCGCCGGGTCCAAGCTCAGCGCCAACGCACCGAACCCGTCGAACCGGCCCAAGACCGAGCGTCAGGAGCCGCAGCGCTCGGTGATGAAGGGCGTGCCGATGCGCACGGCCAAGGCGATGGACGCCTCGCTGTCCATGCCCACCGCCACCACGGTCCGCTCGGTCCCGATGAAGCTGGTGATCGACCAGCGCACCGTGATCAACAACTTCCTGAAGCGCTCCAAGGGCGGCAAGGTCTCCTTCACCCACATCATCGGCTTCGCCATGATCCAGGCGCTCAAGGCCATCCCGGGCATGAACAATGCCTATGACGTCGACAACGGCAAGCCCATCCTGGTGGAGAACCCATCGATCAACCTCGGCCTGGCCATCGACCTGGTCAAGCCCGACGGCACCCGCAACCTGGTGGTGCCCGCCATCAAGGGCTGTGAGCAGCTCGACTTCATGCAGTGGTGGGCCGCCTACGAGGAGGTCGTCAAGAAGGGACGCACCGGCAAGCTGACAGTCGACGACTTCGCCGGCGTGACGGCCTCGCTGACCAACCCCGGCGGACTGGGCACCAATCACTCGGTGCCCCGCCTGATGAATGGCCAGGGAGTCATCCTGGGCGTCGGCTCGATCGACTACCCGCCGGAGTTCCAGGGCACCAGCGAGAGCCGGATCAACGAGCTGGGTGTCAGCAAGGTCATGACGCTGACCTCCACCTATGACCACCGCGTCATCCAGGGCGCCCAGTCGGGCGAGTTCCTGCGCAGGATCCACCAGCTGCTGCTGGGGGCCGACGGCTTCTACGACCAGATCTTCGAGAGCCTGCGCATCCCCTACCCGCCGCTGCGCTGGGACACCGACGTGCGCGGCCACCGCTGGAGCCAGGTCTCCAAGGAGGCGCGTGTCGTCGAGCTGATCCAGGCCTACCGCAGCTTGGGCCACCTGATGGCCGATGTCGACCCGCTGGAGTACAAGCAGCGCACCCATCCCGAACTGGAGCTCGAAACCCACGGCCTGACCCTGTGGGACCTCGACCGGGAGTTCGCCATCGGAACCTTCGCCGCCGAGAACCGCCAGGTGCTGACCCTGCGCGAGATCCTCGACATCCTTCGCGACTCCTACTGCCACACCATGGGCATCGAGTACATGCACATCACCGACACCGAGCAGCGGGCCTGGTTCCAGGAGAAGTTCGAGAAGCCGCACACCCCGATGCCCCGTGAGGAGCACCTGCGCGTGCTCGACAAGCTCAACGAGGCGGAGATCTTCGAGACCTTCCTGCAGACCAAGTTCGTCGGCCAGAAACGCTTCAGCCTGGAGGGTGGTGAGTCGGCCATCGTCCTGCTGGACGAGATCTGCGAGCAGGCCGCCAACAAGGGCCTCGACGAGGTGTGCATCGGCATGCCGCACCGTGGCCGCCTCAACGTGCTGGCCAACATTGCCGGCAAGAGCTACGGCCAGATCTTCCGTGAATTCGAGGGAAGCATCGGAGTCGGTGGCACCCAGGGCTCGGGTGACGTGAAGTACCACCTGGGCACCGAGGGACAGTTCACCGCCGCCTCCGGTGCCACCATCAAGGCCTCGGTGGCCGCGAACCCCAGCCACCTGGAGACGGTCAACCCCGTCCTGGAAGGAATCGCCCGCGCCAAGCAGGACCGTCTGGGCCGCGACGACTACCCCGTGCTGCCGATCCTGATGCACGGTGACGCCGCCTTCAGCGGCCAGGGCGTGGTCTACGAGGTGCTGCAGATGAGCCAGCTGCGGGGCTACCGCGTGGGTGGCACCGTGCACGTCGTGATCAACAACCAGGTCGGTTTCACCACCTCGCCGGTCGAGTCTCGCACCAGCGTCTACTGCACCGACGTGGCCAAGGTGATCCAGGCGCCGGTCATCCACGTGAACGGCGACGACCCGGATGCCTGTGTCCGTGCCGCCCGCGTGGCCTTCGAGTACCGCCAGCGGTTCAACAAGGATGTCGTGATCGACCTGGTCTGCTACCGCCGTCGCGGACACAACGAGGGCGACGACCCGAGCTTCACCCAGCCGAACATGTACGACCTGATCGAGCAGAAGCGCTCGACGCACAAGCTCTACACCGAGAGCCTGATCGGTCGTGGTGACATCACCACCGAGGATGCCGAGGCGGTGATGAACCGCTTCCGCGCCCGTCTGGAGGATGTCTTCAAGGAGGCCAAGGAGAGCATCGGCGACGACGAGTACACCCGCGTGCCCTACTACCCCACCAAGCCGAACGAGAAGGCCGGCACGGCCATCGGTCGTGAGATGATGGAGGCGGTCGCCAGGGTCCATGCAGAGGTCCCCGAGGGCTTCACCGGCCACCCGAAGGTGCTGCCCCAGCTGCAGCGTCGCGCCAAGCAGATCCTCGAGGGCCCGATCGACTGGGCGACCGGCGAGCTGCTGGCCTTCGGCTCCCTGCTGATGGAGGGCCGCCCGGTCCGCCTGACCGGCCAGGACTCCCGACGTGGCACCTTCAGCCAGCGCTTCGGCGCGATCGTGGACCGCGTCTCGAACGAGGCCTATGTGCCGCTGAAGCACCTCACTGAGGACCAGGCCTCCTTCGACATCTACGACTCGCTGCTCAGCGAGTATGCGGTGCTCGGCTTCGAGTACGGCTACTCCGTGGCCGCCCCCGAGGCACTGGTGCTGTGGGAGGCGCAGTTCGGTGACTTCGTCAATGGTGCCCAGAGCGTCATCGACGAGTACATCAGCTCGGGCTTTGCCAAGTGGGGCCAAAAGTCGGGCGTCGTGCTGCTCCTGCCCCACGGCTACGAGGGGCAGGGACCGGACCACAGCTCCGCGCGTCTGGAGCGGTGGCTGCAGCTGTGCGCCGAGAACAACATGGCCGTCTGCCAGCCCTCGACCCCGGCCAGCCACTTCCACCTGCTGCGCCAGCACGCCTACGTCAACTGGCACCGTCCTGTGGTGATCGCCACCCCGAAGTCGATGTTGCGCAACAAGCTGGCCACCAGCCAGCCCGAGGAGTTCACCGAGGGAAGGTGGCGTCCCGCACTGCCCGATCCGACGATCACCGACCCGTCGGCCGTCAAGCGGATCCTGCTGTGCTCGGGCAAGGTGCGCTGGGATCTGGTCCAGGCCCGTTCGAAGGCCGGGCTCGACGGCCAGGTGGCCATCATCGCGCTGGAGCGGCTCTACCCGCTGCCCGCCGAGGAGCTGGCCAACATCCTCAAGGAGTACGGCCACGTCACCGACATCCGGTGGGTGCAGGACGAGCCCGCGAACCAGGGCCCCTGGCCCTTCCTGGCCCTCAACCTGCCGGCTGCGGTCAAGGAACACCTGCCCTCGCATGACCTCGAGATGAGGCTGGTCAGCCGTGCTGTTGCCGCGGCCCCGTCGGTCGGCTCCAACAAGGTGCACCAGCAGCAGGAGAAGGACCTCGTCGACCGCGCCCTGGCGGAGTGACGGGTGTACTTCACCGATCGAGGCCTCGAGGAGCTGGCCTCCCGTCGTGGTGACGAGGAGGTCAGCTTCGCCTGGCTGGCGGAACAGATGCGCACCTTCGTGGACCTCAATCCCGAGTTCGAGGTGAGCGTGGAGCGCCTGGCCACGTGGCTGGCCAGGCTGGACGAGGAGGACGAGTGATGACGAGCGCCGAGCAGCTGGTGCGCAGAGAGTTCACCCAATGGGTAGGACATGATCCGCAGGGGGTCTGGTTCGCCCCCGGCAGGGTCAACCTGATCGGTGAGCACACGGACTACAACGACGGTTTCGTGATGCCCTTCGCGCTGGCCCTTGGCGCCACGCTCGCGGCCGGCCGACGCGAGGACGAGCAAGTGCGGATGCTCTCACTCGACCTCAACGAGTCGGTGGAGCTGGGGGCGCTGCGCCCCTACGACCAGCCCATGGCCACCACTGGTTGGAGCGCCTACCTGGCCGGGGTCGTGTGGGCACTGCGCCAGGCCGGGCATCCGGTGGGCGGCATCGAGATGGTGCTGTCCAGCGACGTCCCGATCGGTGCCGGGCTGTCCAGCTCGGCCGCCATCGAGTGCGCCGTGGTCGCGGCGTGCTGTGACCTCTTCGAGCTTGACATTGCCCCGATGGAACGAGCCAAGCTGGCCCGGGTGGCCGAGAACTACTTCGTCGGGGCCCCCACCGGGCTGCTCGACCAGGCCGCATCCACCCTGTGCGAGGCCGACGCGATGCTCTTCCTCGACTGTCGCAGCCTGGAGGCCGAGTCGGTGCCGCTGCCCCTGGCCGAGCAGGGACTGGAGATCCTGGTGCTCGACACCCGGACCCCGCACTCCCACGTCGACGGTGAATATGCCGAGCGACGGGCCACCTGCGAGGCCGCGGCCAAGGCCCTCGGCATCGGCACGCTGCGCGAGGTGACGGACCCGGACGAGGCCCTCTCGCGGCTGGACGACGAGCTCCAGGTCAAGCGGGCCCGCCACATCCTCACCGAGAACCAGCGTGTCCTGGACGCGGTGGAGCTGGGACGGGACGGGCGCCTGCGCGAGCTCGGCCGCCTGCTGGACGAGTCCCACGCCTCGATGCGAGACGACTTCGAGATCACCGTGCCCACCGTCGACCTGGCCGTCGAGACCGCCCGCCAGAGCGGAGCGTTGGGCGCCCGGATGACCGGCGGCGGCTTCGGTGGCTGCATCATCGCCCTGTGCGAGCAGGGCAAGGGTGACGGAATCGCAAAGCAGGTCGCGACGGCCTTCGCCGAGGCCGGCTTCCACGAACCCAGCTGGTTCAGTGTGGTTCCCTCGGCTGGGGCGCACCGGCTCTGACCCCCTGCCAAGGAGCTGGCGCGGCCGCTCCTGATGGGCGGTCTGACGGTCGCGTCAGTCGGCCATCGACTCACGCAACTGCGCCAGGTGCTGCCTGGTACCGGCAACCATCGTCACCACGGCCAGGGCCACGAAGATCCAGATCCACCAGCGGTGCGAGCCCCGTGCCGTCGAGACTCCGACCAGCACGTGCAGCAGCGATGAGGCCACCACGGCGCCCGAGGCAAGGCCCAGTGCCCGATGGTTCAGCCACGCGATGCCTGCCAGCGAAGCCGCATAGACGATCAGCATCGCCGCGATACCGACGGAGAAGATCCCGTTGTCGACCAGCAGCGAGGAGATGCCGACGGCGAGGAATACGATCGCGGTCACCAGCGTTCCCACTGAGGCAAGCCGGGAGGCCAAGCGGGGCGCTGCCGAAGGGTCGTTGTCAGGCACCGCCCCAGAGTATGCGGGAATTGGGGACACTCAAAGTCTTGTCAACTGGCCCCTGAGTTGCCAGACTCATCTAGGCTGGTCTCACGGAGCGTCCGTGCCCACTGCCCAGGTCGCCCGCAAACCCACTTCCCCTTCACCAGGGCCGGATTGCGACCGGAATGCAATGACTAAGGAGTACAACGAATGGATTGGCGCCACAGGGCCGCCTGCCTCACGGAGGACCCGGAGCTCTTCTTCCCCATTGGGAACACGGGCCCCGCGATCCTGCAGATCGAGGAGGCGAAGAAGGTGTGCCGCCGCTGCGAGGTGCGCGAACAGTGCCTCGCCTGGGCCATCGAGGCCGGACAGGACCACGGAGTCTGGGGAGGCCTGAGCGAGGACGAGCGCCGGGCCATGAAGCGTCGTCAGGCGCGTTCCAGGCTCAGGAACTCCTGACTTCCACGGCCCGACCCCGACAACCGCAGCACCCCCCAGCCACGACTGGCAGGAGATGGCAGCCGCCCGAATTCTCGGGCGGCTGCCGTCGTGTGCGTCAACACTTCAACGGAACCAGGATCCGGGCACGTGCCCCAGGACCATCCACACGGTTCGACAGTTCAAAGGATCCGCCCAGGTCTTCCAGCAGCGTGCGCACGATGGACAGTCCCAGGCTGCGCGTGTGCCGGGTGTCGAAGTCCTCGGGAATGCCGCTGCCAGCGTCGAGGACGTCGACGACCAGTGCCCCGTCGAGGCGTTGGGGGCGTACCACGACCTCGCCCGAGGAAGACTCCAGTCCGTGCTCGACAGCGTTCTGGCACAGCTCGGTCATCACCAGGGCCAGCGAGGTCGCGGCGTCGGCCGGAACCAGGCCGAAGGTCCCGTCGCGCCGGGCCATCACCTGGCCTGAGGAGGCCGCCACGTCGCCGACATTGCGCAGGATCCGGTCAGCGACATCGTCGAAGACTGCGACCTCCTCATAGGACTGTGACAGGATCTCGTGCACCACGGCGATCGACTGCACCCGTCCCATGGCGTCCTTGAGGGCATTGCGTGCCTCGGGTGAGTCGATGCGACGCGACTGCAGCCGGAGCAGGGCGGCGACCGTCTGCAGGTTGTTCTTGACGCGGTGGTGGATCTCGCGGATCGTGGCGTCCTTGGTCACCAGTTGACGCTCCTGCATGCGCAGGTCCGTGGTGTCCTGGCACAGCACCAAGGTGCCCAGGCCTTCACCGCAGCGTGACAGCGGGATGATCCGCAGCCGCACCGAGCCGCCCGCATTCGAGACCTCGGTCTCGATGGCGCGACGTGCTGCGAGGTCGGTGCCCACGCTCTGGCCGACCTCCTGCAGTCCGCCCACCAAGGACTGCGTGAGGGCACGGAAGTCCTCGCCCACCACGTCACTGGTGTGTCCCAGGGCGCGGTAGGCACTGACCGCATTGGGGCTGGCGAAGGTGATGGTCCCCTCCAGGGTGAGCGTCATCAGCCCGTCGCCCACCTTGGGGCTGAAGGTCGGATCGCTGGGGGGCTCGATCGGAAAGATGGCGTGGTAGAGCATGTCGGCCAGTACGTCGGCCGTCTCCAGGTAGGCATCCTCCAGGGCGCCCGGAGCGCGCACACCCATCTGGTTGGTGTGGCGCTCCACCACTGCGATGCAGCGTCCCTCGCGCATCACGGGGATCGCCCAGATGTCGACGGGGATCCCTGCACTCAGCTGGTTGTCGCTGGTGGCACAGATCGCCTCGGACAGGTAGGCCGCCGTGACCATGTGCTCCGGGTCATAGGAGATGTCGTCACCGACGACATCATCCTCGAGGGCCGTCGGTCCGGTGGTGGGACGGATCTGGGCAGCAGCCCAGAAGATGCTGTCGTCGCGGTCGGGAACCCACAGGATCAGGTCGGAGAAGCTCACATCGGCCAGCAGGTGCCACTCGTTCACCAGCCCCTTGAGCCAGGCCAGGTCGGCATCGCCCAGCGCCGTGTGTTCAGCCACCACCTGCGTCATCGTCAGCATGTCGGCAAGCCTAGCCAGTTGGCGCCAGCGGTCGAGAAGATGGAATAATGGCCGCTCAGCCTGGACACGCCGGGCCCCGGTGCCTCGTCACCGGTCAACGAGACCTCAGAGGAGTCGTCATGGGCAAGACTGGACGCAAGCGCCGCGCTCGCCGCAAGAACAGCGCCAATCACGGAAAGCGTCCCAACGCCTGATTCCGCGCAGACCACACAGGAGCCCCCGACCGTTTGGGTCGGGGGCTCCTGTCATGTCTCGCGGCTGCCGGGCCGCACCGATGGGGCGCGGGCTCAGCGCAACTCGACACGCATCTGGACGATGCGCATGCGCAGCTGGCTGCTGGCAGTGGCCGGCGGGTGACAGCGCCGCAGCAGGTGGCTGATGGCCTGCTCGACATCGAAGTCGTCCATGCACCGCTCGCAGGCGGCGAGGTGGTGCCGGATCTCGTCGGCATCCGACTCCGGCAGTTCACCGTGCAGGAAGGACTGCACCTGGCCCAGCGCACGGCTGCACGCCATCAGGTCGTCCTCGGAGGCGTGGTGGCTGTGGGGCTCAGTCATTGCGAGCCTCCTTCGCGGCGGCAATACCCTGGTCGGCGGCGTGCTCGACGAGCTTCTTGCGCAACTGGGCGCGGCCGCGGTTCAGCCGCGACATCACTGTGCCGATCGGGGTCCCCATGATCTCGGCGATCTCCTTGTACGAAAAGCCCTCGACGTCGGCCAGCAGGACGGCCTGGCGGAAGTCGGCGGACAGCTCGTGGAGTGCCTCCAGCACGGCGCCGTTGGGGATGCGGTCCAGCGCCTCCATCTCGGCCGAGCGCAGCCCGGTGGAGGTGTGCGACTCCGCCTGGGCGAGCTGCCAGTCCTCCACGTCGGCACCGCCGGTGGTCTTCGGCTGGCGCTGCTGCTTGCGGTAGCTGTTGATGTAGGTGTTGGTCAGGATCCGGTACAACCAGGCCTTGAGGTTGGTGCCCGGGGTGAACTGGTGGAAGGAGCTGAAGGCCTTGGCATAGGCCTCCTGCACGACATCCTCGGCATCGGCGGGGTTGCGCGTCATGCGCAGCGCAGCACCGTAGAGCTGGTCGAGGTAGACCAGGGCGTCACGTTCGAAACGTTCCGCCCGCTCCCCGTCGGTCTCGGCTGCGAGGACCGCCTCCAGCTCGTCGACGGTGCTGTCGATGGAGCCGTCGTTGGGACCCTGGACGCCATCGGCGTCCAGGCCGTCATGGGTGGCACCTGGAAGAGTCATCACTGATGACAGTACCGAACTACGCCGCGACACGGCGTCAGTCACCGGCACGGGTCTGTCGAGAAGCATCACCATGAGCCTCACAACGGACCGTGGTGCTCGGTTATTCCAGCAGGCCGGGCTGGAGCGCCACCGGCTCGCGCAGGGCTGGCGAGTCATTGCGCACATTGCCCACCGCGCTCGAGACCGGCCAGGAGGTCATCTCGCCGGGCCCTGGCAGGTGCAGCAGGTCATGGGCCACCAGCGGGTCCACCAGTGCCGGATCGAGCCAGTCGTCCCAGTCCCGGCGCAGCACCTGGACCGGCATCCGGTCGTGGATGCGGCCCAACTCGTCATTGGCCTGGGTGGTGATGATGGTGCAGGTGGCCAGCCATGCCCGGGGATGGTCATCGGGCAGGGAGGGGTCCCGCCAGAACTCGTAGAGCCCAGCCATCACCATCCACGGCGGCTCGCCGGCCCGCTCCACCGGCTGGATCCACCAAGGCTGCTTGCCCGGCCGTCCCCCGTCGGTCGCCGGTGTGCGCTGCCACTCGTAGTAGCCGTCGGCCGGCAGCAGGCAGCGACGCGTGGCGAAGGCCTTGCGGAAGGAGGCTTTCTCGGCGACGGTCTCGACCCGGGCATTGATCAGCCGCGCCGCAGCACTGCGGTCCTTCGCCCAGCTGGGAACCAGCCCCCACCGAGGACGGGCCAGGGTGCGCAGAACCTCGTCGGTCTGCCTCGAGCGCCGGTCCATCACGGCGGCCACGGGATCGGTCGGGGCGATGTTGAACCGGGGGCGCAGCGGTGGCAACGCCGGGTCGTCGACGACCTGCTGCACGTCGAAGACCTCGATCATCTCCTCGGGACTGGCCGAGGCGGCATAGCGACCACACATGCCGACCAACCTAGCCGTGCGTGGCCAGAACTGATTTCGCCCCGTACTGATTTCGCCCTGTGCGCAATGCCTTGTCGTGGCGCCGCGAGGAACGGTAGGAAGGAGACATGACTCTCACTCGTGCAGCCGGGCGAACCATGCTCGCCAGTTTCTTCGTCGTCAACGGCGCCAAGGCCGCGGCCAGGCCCGACCAGCTGGTCGCCGACGCCGAGCCGATCGCACGCAAGGTGGTGCCGCTGGCCCAGCGGATCGCCCCGCCGAGCGTCGCAAGCTATGTTCCCGAGGACACCAAGTCGCTGGTCCGCGCCACCGGCGCCGCCCAGGTGCTGGGCGGCCTGGGCCTGGCCACCGGTCTGGGTCGTCGCCTGTCGGCCAGCCTGCTGAGCGCCTCGATGGTGCCGCACGTGCTGGCCTCCCGACCCGCCAAGGGCGCCTCCGCCGAGGATCGCACCGCTGCACGTTCGGTGATGCTGCGCAATGTGGCCCTGCTGGGCGCCACCCTGCTGGCCAGCCAGGACACCCAGGGCAAGCCCTCGCTGGGCTACCGCGCCTCCAAGCAGGCTGCCGCGATCAGCAAGGCCGCCTCCAAGGAGAAGAAGGACCTGGAGAAGCAGGCCAAGCAGCTGACCGGCCCGTCCAACAAGCGCAAGGCCAAGAAGCAGGCCAAGCAGCTCGAGAAGCAGGCCGCCAAGCTGCAGAAGCAGGGCACGAAGAAGGCCAAGCAGCTCACCAAGCAGGGCTCCAAGAAGGCCGACGAGCTCGCCAGCCAGATCGAGTCGCTGCTGTCCTGACGGTGAACCTGCCGTGCCGACATCCGGGTGGGCTGCAAGAATGCGCCAGTGACCAACCACACGCCCGCAGGCATGCCTGAGATGATGTCCACCACCCATGATGCCGGGCCCTGGCCGATTCCGATCGCGCCAGGGCCCTTGCATGCCCGCATCCAGGTGCCCGGTTCCAAGTCCGAGACGAACCGGGCCCTCGTGATCGCGGCCCTGTCCGAGGATCCGAGCACCATCCGGGGCGGGCTCGACGCCCGCGACACCCGCCTGATGCGTGATGCGCTGCGCGCGCTGGGCGTCGCCGTCGAGGAGCAGCCCGGGCAGTGGTTGGTCACTCCCCCGGACCGCTTCACCGCCGCACCCGTGCCGATCAACTGCGGCCTGGCCGGAACGGTGATGCGTTTCGTGCCGCCGCTGGCCGCACTCGCCGTGGGCCGCACCGTCTTCGTCGGCGACCCGGAGGCCAGCCACCGTCCACTGTCGCCGCTGCTCGACGGCCTGGCACTGCTGGGCGCCACCGTGGAGGGCAACACGATCCCGTGTGCCGTCACCGGCCCGGAGATGCTCGAGGGCCGCGAGGTGACCATCGACTCCAGCGGCTCCAGCCAGTTCATCTCCGGCCTGTTGCTGGTCGGCGCCCGCCTGCCCAATGGCCTGGTGCTGCGGCATAGGGCCCCCGACAGCTCCGAGCCCCCCAGCCGGCCTCACCTGGACATGACGGTGGCGATGTTGCGGGAGCACGGCGTCCAGGTGACCGAGACCGAGCCGGGCCTGTGGCAGGTGCTGCCCGGCCCCGTTGTCGCCGTGGACCAGCTGGTGGAGCCGGACCTGACCAGCGCCGCGGTCTACCTCGCCGCCGCCGCGATCGCCGGTGGCAGCGTCACCGTCGCCGGCTGGCCGCGGGAGACCACCCAGCCCGGGGACATGGTGCGTGAGGTCCTGGCCCGGATGGGAGCCGACGTGGCGCTGCGGGACGGCGAGCTGATGGCCACCGGGACCGGCGACCTGCACGCGGTTGACATCGACCTGCACGAGGCCAGCGAGCTGACCCCCGTGGTCGCTGCCCTGGCCGCACTGGCAACAGGACGCACCACGATCCGGGGCGTCGCCCACATCCGCGGCCACGAGACCAACCGGCTGGAAGCCCTCGAGGCCGAGCTGCGCCGCGTCGGTGTCCAGGCCGAGCAGACCGCCGACGGCCTGGTCGTCGAGGGCGTCGGGCTGACCGGTGAGGGCCTCCACGCCGCCGACTTCCGCTCCTATGCAGACCATCGCATCGTGCACACGGCGGTCCTGCTCGGACTGGTCGTCGACGGCTGCACTGTCGACGACGTGGCCTGCACCAGCAAGACCATCAACGACTTCGACCAGAGCTGGCAGCAGATGCTGTCCGGCTCCCAGGAGGTGGACCGGTGAGCCCCAAGGCCATCCGCGGCGCGATGGGCCGTTACCTGCGCAGTGACGCGCTGGAGAGCTTCGACCGCCCCCGCAAGCGCACCCGCCCCCGCACCAAGGACCGTCCCGACTATTCGGACCTGCCCTTGGGGCGCGTCATCACCATTGACCGTGGACGCTACCGCTGCCAGACCGGCGAGGTGATGGTCACTGCCACGAAGGCCCGGTTGCTGGGGCGCAAGGGCGTCATCGTCGGTGACATCGTCCGCCTGGACGGGGACATCAGCGGCGAGGAAGGCACCCTGGCCAGAATCGTCGCCGCCGAGGAGCGCACCACCGTGCTGCGCCGCACCGCCGACGACACCGACCCCTTCGAGCGTCCGATGGTGGCCAATGCCGACCAGATCGTGATCGTGACCGCCCTGGCCGACCCGCCGCCCAGGATCGGCATGATCGACCGCATCATGGTGGCTGCCTTCGATGCCGGCATCGAGCCCATCCTGTGCCTCACCAAGGCAGATCTGGCCAGTCCCGACGAGCTCGTTGCCGCCTACCGCCCCCTGGACGTGCCCATCGTGGTCACCGAACCCGGCAGCGACCTCGCCGAACTGCACGAACTGCTGCGCGACCGGGTCAGTGTGCTGGTCGGCCACTCGGGCGTCGGCAAGTCCACCCTGGTCAATGCGCTCATCCCGGGCGTGAACCGTTCCATCGGCGTGGTCAACGACGTCACCGGCCGCGGCCGGCACACCTCCACCTCTGCGATTGCGCTCGAACTGCCCGACGGGGGCTGGGCGATCGACACCCCCGGCGTGCGCAGCTTCGGGCTCCAGCACGTCACCCCGGAGTCGGTGCTGGCCGCCTTCGGCGACCTGGAGTCGCTCACCGCTGCCTGCCCGCGCGGCTGCCAGCACGGGCCGCAGGACCCGGAGTGCGCACTGGACGCAGCCGTCGACGAGGGCCGCCTGGCCCCTGAGCGGCTGGCGAGCTACCGGCGGATGTGGATGGCCGGCCGCCTGCGGGACTGGGAGCTGTGAGCGGCGCACCCTGACGATAGGCTGACATCCATGGCCCCCCTCAATCGTGACAACTACACCGACGACCTCCGACTGGCACACCTGCTGGCCGACAATGCGGATTCGCTGACCATGAGCCGCTTCCGCTCGGGCGACCTGAGGATCGAGACCAAGCCCGACATGACGCCCGTCTCGGATGCAGACGTTGCCACCGAGGAGGCCATCCGGGCCACCCTGGCGAAGGCGCGCCCCCGCGACGCGGTGCACGGCGAGGAGGGCTCCGACACCGGATGGGGGCCCCGACGCTGGGTGATCGACCCCATCGACGGCACCAAGAACTACGTGCGGGGAGTGCCGGTGTGGGCCTCCCTGATCGCTTTGATGGTCAATGACGAGGTGGTGGCCTCCGTGGTGAGCGCCCCGGTGCTGGGTCGTCGCTGGTGGGCCAGCAAGGGCGACGGAGCCTATGCCGGCAAGACACTCCTCAAGGGCCAGCCGATCCACGTCTCGCAGGTCTCGCGCCTGGAGGACTCCTCCTTCAGCTACTCCTCGCTGGACGGGTGGATGACCTCGGGCCGCGGCCAGCACTTCGTGAACCTGCTGCGCACCAGCTGGCGGACCCGTGCCTTCGGCGACTTCTGGAGCTACATGCTGGTGGCCGAGGGGGCCGTCGACATCGCCAGCGAACCCGACCTGGAGCTGCACGACATGGCCGCGCTCGACATCATCGTGCGCGAGGCCGGCGGACGCTTCACCAACCTCGACGGGCTCGACGGGGTCAAGGGTCCGGGGGCGATCGCCACCAATGGCCAGCTGCACGAGGCGGCCGTCGAGGCCCTGGCCCGCGACGAGCACTGAGCCGGGCTGACCCCAGACCAGTGGCGGCGGCCACTCCCCGTGAC
>NZ_JBHWOO010000108.1:0-13369 GCF_043424415.1 Luteococcus sp.
TCGAAAGGAATCACCCATGACCCGCGATCTCGGCATCGGCGTCGTCTCCCTTGGCTGGATGGGGCGGCTGCACTCGGCCGCCTACGCAGCACTCCCGCTGCGCTATCCGGAGCTGGACGTGCGCCCTCGCCTCATCTCCTGTGCCGATCCCGTCGAGTCCAACCAGCAGGCGGCCATCAAGCAGTACGGGTTCGAGAAGGCCGTCGCCGATTACCACGAGGTGATCGACGACCCGCGGGTCGAGGCCCTGTCCATCTGCGCACCGAACTACCTGCACCACGAGATCGCCATGGCCGCCATCAAGGTCGGCAAGCCCTTCTGGATCGAGAAGCCGATGGGTGTCAACGCGCAGCAGTCGCGCGAGATCGCCGAGGGTGCCCAGCAGGCAGGTCTGGTCACCGCCGTCGGGTTCAACTACCGGCACGAACCCGCCATCGAGCGAATGCGCCAGCTGGTCCGTGAGGGCCGGCTCGGGCGGGTCACCAACGTGCGGGTCTGGCTGATCGCGGACTACGCCTCCGCCCCCGACGGCCCGCTGACCTGGCGCTACAGCAGGGAGAAGGCCGGTGCCGGCGTCGTCGGCGACCTGATGTCCCACGGCATCGACCTGGCCCAGCGGGTCACCGGCCAGCGGGTTGCCTCCGTGTCCGGCCTGACCGACACCTTCATCACCGAGCGCCCCATCCCCCTGACGGCTGGGGTGGGCCACGCGAAGGTCCAGCTGTCCGACCAGACCGGGCCCGTCGAGAACGAGGACTACGTCGCCGTGCTGGCCACCTTCGAGAACGGCATCGTCGGCACCTTCGAGTCCAGCCGCGTGGCCAACGGCCCCTGCGCCGAGTACGTGGTGGAGGTCTACGGCACCGAGGGCTCCGCCCGCTGGAGCTTCAGCCATCCCCAGGACCTGCAGCTGCTGATCCGCGGTGAAGGGCCTGCCACTGGCTACACCACCGCCATGATCGGCATGGAGGACGGCGACTTCGCCCGCTTCCAACCCGGCCCCGGCCAGACGATGAGTTTCGATGACCTCAAGGTGATCGAGGCAGCCCAGTTCGTGCAGTCCGTGCTCACCGGAACACAGGTGGCCCCCAGCGCCGGTGACGCCTGGCTGGCCGCCGCGGCCGACGAGGCCATCGTGGCCTCCGCGGCACAGAAGAGCTGGGTGGAGGTTCCGGCGGTGAGTGCCCCCACCACCTTCGCCTTCCCGAAGGACTGACAAGCGCCGAAGTACTGGCTCAACCGCCCCCCGGCATCGACACGATGCCGGGGGCGGTGCATTCCAGGGGCCGGATCGGGTAGCAGGGTACGAGGCGTAAAATGGCGACGTCGAGGTGATTCTCGACAGTCAACACACGATGGCCGTGCGGTAGGGGCCATCGGCTCCTCCTGCGGCGTGCCCTGGAGGATCCGAACAGATGACCGCCGTCCTGACCGCCACCGAGTCCAAGAAGACCACCCTCCCCCGCGCGGAGGTGCACCAGCAGCCCCTGATGCTTTGCGCAGCCGTCGTCCTGCTGCTGCTGGCACTGGTCCTCGCCGCCATGCTGACCGAGACACCGCTCGTCGCACTCGCCGTGGCCCTGCCCCTGATCGCCGGAAGCTTCGCGACCCTCGTCGCCTCCCTCCGACGACACTTCTGAGACACAGCACCTCACGAGAGGCGATCGCGGCCGATCCCCTTGGGCAGCCCGATCCGGGCGGCGAAGATCGCCATCCAACCAGCTCCGACAACGGCCACTGCCCCGATGGCCATTGCCGACTGCCATCACGACGACGGCGAGCACCATCCCCGGGATCCCCAGCCAGCGGGTGAGTGGCACCATCAGCAGGAATCCGGAACCGTAGACCAGCAGGCAGGTGACCAGGATCACCGCCCGCCCCAGGCGGTCCTTGAGGTAGCCGCCGGGGAACATCAAGACGATCTCGATGGCCGCCCCTACGGCGATCAGCAGGGAGATGGATGACTCGTCCAGCCCGACGCGCACTCCTACAGCTGCACGATGACGGGTTGGGCAACGCGCGCGGCGGCCAAGGTCGTGATGGCGACGCCCGCCAAGATGACGGCACTCCAGCGCACCCCCACCATGGGCGTGGCCTCGACAGGCTCGGCCGGCGAGTCCCCGCTCCCGGCCAGCGAGCCCTCAATCCCATTCCCCGAGCTTGTCGAGGAGCCCTCGGCCACCGCCCCCGTCGGGCTGTACAGGATGGCCACTGTGAGCACGGCGCACGCCACGCTCAGCACGTAGACGCTCCACAGCGGCAACCACAGCAGCAGGACTCCACCCACCAGCGGGCCGATCAGGTTCCCGACGCGCATCGTGCCGCCCAGAGCGGTCATGGCCCGGCCCACCTCATGGGCTTCGACATGGTCGGCGGTGTAGGCCTGCCGGGCCAGGCTCCAGACATTCATCGCGGGGGCCCGGCCGAAGGATGCCGCCATGAACAGGGCCAGTGCGCCACGCCCACCCCAGGCCAGGGCCGCGACGGTGACCAGGGTGAAGGACCCGATCACGGTCGTCGCCAGCAACATCGCGTGCTTGTCGCCCACGCGGTCGATCAGCCGGCCGGCGTGCACCGTCGTCGCCAGACCAATGCCGCCCAGGATGGCGACGATGGCCGCGGCCAGCGAGGCCGAGGCCCCCAGCTGCATCGCGGCCAAGACCTGCACGGGGACCGCCGCCCCACCCGCGACGCCGATCAGCAGCGACGGTGCGAGGATCGGCCAGAAGAGCCGTCGGTAGAGGGTGGGTGCGCGCACCCCGCCAACTCTGCCATGAGCCGCGATGGAGGGATCAGACCTGCAGCTCGTGCGCCAGCGCCTCCAGCTCGGCACCGCCGGCCATCTCGGCGGTCAGCTGGTCGAGGGTGATGGTCTGTTTGGTGCCGTCCAGGCTGACCCGTCCCAGTTTCAGCACGACGAAGTGGTCCCCCACCAGCCAGGCATGGTTGGGGTTGTGGGTGATGAAGATGACCGCCACCCCGGCCTCCCGGGCCCGGGCGATGTACTTGAGCACCACCCCGGACTGCTTGACGCCGAGCGCGGCGGTGGGCTCGTCGAGCACCAGCACCTTGGCACCGAAGTGCACGGCCCGGGCGATCGCGACGCACTGGCGCTGGCCGCCCGAGAGCGAGCCGACGGGGGTCTCGAGGTCCGGGATGACGATGCCCATCCGCTCCAGCGCCTCACCGCTGACCTGCTTCATCCGGGCGATGTCGAGCCGGCCGAAGGGCTTGCGGGTGATCTCGTTGCCCAGGAAGAAGTTGCGCCACACCGCCATCAGCGGCGCCAGCGCCAGGTCCTGGTAGACGGTCGCGATCCCGACGTCCTGCGCGTCGCGGGGTGACTCGAAGCGCGTCGGTTGCCCGTCGACGAGCAGCTCGCCGGAGTTGTGGGCGTGCAGGCCCGCGATGATCTTGATCAGCGTCGACTTGCCGGCGCCGTTGTCGCCCAACACGCAGGTGACCTCGCCGGCCCGCGCCACCAGGTTCACCCCGCGCAGCGCCTCGACGTTCCCGTAGCTCTTGCCGGCCCCACGAAGCTCGAGGATCGGGCTCTCCCCACCACGGGAGCCTCCCGGGGCCGTGGATGGGACTGGCCCCCGAGCGAGGGACGAGCGAGGGTGGTTGGCCGCGGGAGGCTCCGGGGTGGGGAGGCCGCTCGAAACCGCGTTCATCGACGTTCCGCCTTTCGCTTGAGCCAGACGTTCAGCAGCGTGGAGGCCAGCAGCATCACGCCGAGGAAGGTCTTGAACCAGTCTGGATTCCAGCCGGCATAGTTGATGCCCAGCTGGGTCATGCCGTAGATCAGGGCGCCGATGGAGGCGCCGACCACCGAACCGAAACCGCCCGTGGTGAGGCAGCCGCCGATCACCGCGGCGATGATGAAGATGAACTCCTTGCCCACGCCCTCGCCGGACTGCACCACGCCGTAGCCGAAGAGCAGGTGCATGCCCGACAGCCAGGCACAGAAGCCGACGAACAGGTAGAGCGCCACCTTGGTGCGTCGCACCGGCACACCCGAGGCGCGGGCGGCGGACTCGTCGCCGCCGACGGCCAGCACCCAGTTGCCCTGGCGGGTGCGCAGCATGATCCAGGCCCCCAGCAGCGTCAGCAGCAGCCAGTAGAGCAGGGTGACGCGCAGCACGACGGCATGGCTGCCCAGCTGCAGGGTCCACTGCGAGGCGAAGACGGCCCGTGCGGAGTTCCAGCCGGCCATGTCGTCGATGGCCCGTGAGGAGACATTGCCGCTGACCAGACGGGTGATGCCGAGGTTCACGCCCTGCAGGACGAAGAACATGCTGAGGCTGGTCAGGAAGCTGGGCAGCTGGGTGCGCACCAGCAGCAGGCCGTTGACCAGGGCCACCGCCAGGGTCACCAGCAGGGCGAGCAGCACCCCGAACCAGACGTGCAGGTTGAACCACCAGGTGAGCAGGGCAGCGGCCAGGCCGGCCGTGGTCACCAGCACGCCCGCGGACAGGTCGTACTCGCCGCCGATCAACAGCATCGCGATCGGCACCGCCATCATGCCGATGGTCGAGGCCTGGTAGAGGATCGTGCCCACGTTGTCGAGGTTGCGGAAGCTCGGGGCCACGGCCAGGAAGAAGGCCATGATCGCCAGGCCCGCCACCACCGAGCCGATCTCGGGGCGCACCAGCAGCCGGGTGACCAGGGAGCGTTGCCGGGTGCGGTCGTCGCCGGCCGCGGCGACGACGCTGGAGCCGCTCATCGCTTTCCTGCCTTGGCGAAGGCCTCGATCTGGTCGGCATTGGACCTGTCGACGAAGGCCGGCCCGGTGAAGACGGGATTGCCGCCACCGATGGTGTTGCCATTGGTCTTGTGCAGCCACAGGGCATCGACGGCCAGGTAGCCCTGCAGGTAGGGCTGCTGGTCGACGGCGAAGCTGATGGAGCCGTCCTTGATGGCCTTGACCAGTTCGGCATTGGTGTCGAAGGTGGCCACCTTCGCCTTCGAGCCGGCCTCCTTGACCGAACTGACCGCGGTCAGCGCCACCGAGGCCTTGAGCCCCAGGACGGTGTCGATCTCCTTGTCCTCCTGGAGCTTGGCGGTCACCTTGGTCTGCACGTCGGCGATGTCGGTGCCGGTCACGTAGAGCGTCTGGGTGCTGGGCAGCACCTCCTTGACGCCGGCGCAGCGCGACTCGTTGCCCACATTGCCCTGCTCGTGCAGGATGCACAGCACCTTCCTGGCGCCCTCGGTCTTGAGCTTCTCGCCGGTCTTCTGGCCGGCGACGCGGTCCTCCTGGCCGAAGAAGCCGATGGCCCCCATCCTCTGCCACTGGTCGACGCCGCCGTTCATGGCGGTGACCGGGATCCCGGCCTTGACGGCATTGCGCACGGCGGCGGACATCTGGTCGGGCTTGGACAGGGTGGTGGCGATGCCGTCGACGCCCTTGTCGACGGCGGCATTGACCAGCGCGGCCTGCTCGGCGCCCTCGGGGTGCGCCTGGTACTCGAGCTTGATGCAGTCCTTCCTGGCGGCGTCCTCGGCACCCTTGCGCACCAGGTCCCAGAAGTCGTCACCGGGGGCCGAGTGGGTGACCATGGTGACGGTCATCGTCGTGCTGGTGCAGCCGCCGGCCGAGGCGGATCGCTCGGCAGCGGCGCGGCCGCCGGTGGCCGAGCAGCCGGGGGCGAGCAGCACGAGGGCGGCCAGCACGGCGGGAATGGGGCGTGGGTTCACGGGGACCTCCAAGGGGTCGTCGACGACCAGTCACAGGGAATCACCCGGATGGGGTGACAAAGTCGAACATTGTCACCCTACAGCGCCCACCGTCCTCACACCCTGCTGCTAGCTTGTCCCCATGCCCACGACCCTCCCGGTGGTGGTGGACCGCACGAGCCCCGTGCCGCTCTACCACCAGCTCGCCGAGCAGTGGGCCGACGCCATCCGCAGCGGGGCCCTCAAGCCCGGTGACCCCTTCGAGAACGAGCTCGCCCTGGTCGCCCGCCTGCGCCTGAGCCGTCCCACCATCCGCAAGGCCATGAACGAGCTGGTCCGCCAGGGCCTGCTGGTGCGCCGCCGCGGGGTGGGCACGCACGTCGCCAGCCAGGTGGTGCACAAGCGCGACGGCCTGACCACGCTCTTCGACGAGCTGCGGGCCAGCGGCCGCGAACCACGCACCCAGGTGCTGCGCCTGCAGGCCTCCCGACCGCACCCCATCGCGGCCGAGGCACTGGGCCTGTCCCCCGAGACGCCGCTGGTCTACCTGGAACGGCTGCGCTACAGCGACGGCGTGCCGCTGGTGGTGCTGCGCTCCTGGCTGCCGCCGAGCCTGACCGACGTGCGGGCCGAGGACTTCGTCGACCACGGCCTCTACGACGTGCTGGCCGGCCGCGGCATGCACAAGGCCGAGGCCCACCAGCGGATCCGGGCGCGCCTGGCCACCAGCCGGGAGCGCCACCTGCTGGCACTGGCCGCCGTCGACGCGGTGCTGACGGTGCAGTGGACCAGCTTCGATGCCGAGGGCAAGGGCCTGGAGTACGGGGAGCACTCCTACCGGGGCGACTCCTTCGAGCTCGACACCCGGCTGCGCTGACCGGCCGTCACGGCAACCGGCCAGCCGGCGCCACTACGTGAAGCTGGCGTAGAGCTCGTTGCTCACTGCGGCCAGTCCGTCGACGGTGGACTTGTTGGAGCCCTGCACCCACAGCACCCCGCCGTCGAGCTGGGCGAAGCAGCTGACCACGCCGTTGGCCGTGCCACAGGTGCTGTGCCCGTCGGTGGTGGGCTTGTCGAGCGCGGAGACGACGCGGGTGAAGTCGAGGCTGGGCGAGAGCGTCGCCATCACCATGTCGTCCTGGCTCTTGCCGGTGTACATGCCATTGCTGGTGCCGTCGGTGGGCTCGGCGACCTGGCCGGTGTAGCCCTTGACCTTGGCGGGAAGCTTGGCGGTGGCGAACTTCTTGGCATCCTTCGGCACGGCTGCAGAGGGCCGGACGCTGGGTGCCGCGGCCGAGGCGGAGGCGCTGGGGCTGGCCGACGGGCTGGCGGAGGCGCTCTCGACGGCGGCAGCCTCGGGCAGCGCGCTCTCGACGGGCGAGGCGGGCGAGGCGGGCGCCTCGGAGGCCGGACTGGCCTCGACGGCAGGGCTGTCCGCGGCCTTCGGGGCCTGGTCACCGCCACAGCCGGTGAGCGCGAACAGGGGCGCGAGGGCGAGGACGACGAACAGGCGACGGTCGGACATGGGAACTCCTGACGGGGTGCGGACCTGCCCGATCCTAGTTGCCCCGCAGGCCTTCGCGGGCGCCGACCGCCTGGCGTCGAGGCCTGGAGCCCGGCGTCGACGACGACGGCTGGCGCCACAGTGCCGTAGGTTTGTAGGCATGGCAACAGCTCTGGTCACCGGCGGAACCTCGGGAATCGGCAACGCCTTCGTCCGTGCACTGGCCGCCCGCGGCGACGACGTGGTGGTGGTGGCCCGCGACACCGAGCGGATGACGGCCCTGGCCGCCGAGATGGAGAAGACCCACGGCGTGACGGTCACCTGCCTCACGGCGGACCTGTCACTGGCCGAGGACGTGACGCGCATCGCGGACTGGATCGAGGACCCCGCCCATCCGCTCGACCTGGTGGTGAACAATGCCGGCTTCGGCCTGCACGCCAAGATCCTCGACAAGGAAGCCCTGCCGACGCAGCGTCGCGCGATGGACCTGATGACCTTCGCGGTGCTGGAGCTCTCGGCCGCCGCCGGGCGCGCGATGAAGGCCCGCGGCCACGGCCACATCATCAACGTCTCCTCCACCAGCGCCTGGATCTTCAGCGGCAACTACTCGGCCATCAAGGCCTGGGTGCGCAGCTTCACCGTCGCGCTGGCCATCGAGCTGGAGGGCACCGGCGTCACCGCGACTGCCCTGTGCCCCGGGTGGGTGCACACCGAGTTCCACCAGCGGGCCGGCGCCAGCACCGACAACCTGCCCGGCTTCGTCTGGGTGGATCCCGACGTCCTGGTGCGCGAGGCGCTGGCCGACGCCGAGAAGGGCCGGACCGTCTCCATCCCCACCGCCAAGTGGAAGGCGGCCATCTTCCTGGCCAGCCTTCCGGTGGCGCCGCCGCTGGTGCGCCTGTTCTCCAGCCGGCTGGCCCGCAGCAGGCACAAGAAATGACCCCCGGACCCCAGGACCAGAGCCCGGCTCCCGGTCATGAAAGGCGACTGAAGATGCCTCGCATCGAGCTTCCCCACTTCCCCGGCGGCGAGCGGGCCCGCTACCGCTCCCGTTCGCTGGCCGCCACCCGCAGCAGCGCCCAGATGCTGATGCTCAAGCCGGCCATCTGGCGGCTGCTCGACGTGCACGTGCACGGCAAGCAGAACCTGGACGACCTCGAGGGCGCCTTCATCGCGGTCGCCAACCACTCCAGCCATTTCGACGCGCCACTGATCATCGGTTCGCTGCCGCGTCGCCTCTCGCAGTACCTCTCGGCCGGTGCCGCCGCCGACTACTTCTTCGACGCCTGGTGGAAGGCCGCGCCGACCGCGCTGTTCTTCAACGCCTTCCCCGTCGACCGCAAGGGAACCCGTGGCCGCAAAGGGATCGCGGGCAACCTGCTCAGCGACGGCGTCCCGTTGATGCTCTTCCCCGAGGGCACCCGCTCGCGCACCGGGGCGATGGCGCCCTTCAAGCCGGGCGCGGCGGCGCTGTGCATCTCGCGCAGCGTGCCGGCCGTCCCGATCGCTCTGGTCGGCGCCTTCGCGGCATGGCCGTCGACGCAGAAGACCATGCCGCTCAACCGTCCGACCGTCCACGTGGTGATCGGCCCGCCGATGCACCCCATGCCCGGTGAGATCGCGCACCAGTTCAACGAGCGGATGCGCCGCCAGGTGCTGGAGCTGCACGACTCCACCGCCCGCGCCTATGGCATGAAGACACTCGCCGAGTACGCCCACACCGCCGCCCTCGAGAAAGCCCGCAGCTCGCAGGACCCCCAGACCGCCGATTCCCAGACGCAGGAGAAGCAGTGACCCAGACCAGCGACCAGCCCAGCCCCATCCAGCCCGCCCGGGGCAACCAGGTCAAGCGCCAGAAGTGGTGGGGCTGGGGCGCCGACGGCGACAAGCCCTATGCAGTGCACAACAAGCCGAAGTTCCCCGCCTTCGCCCAGGAGGTGCTGGGCGTCGACATCCTCGCCAAACCGCTCCAGACACCGGACTTCTCCGCGCTCGACGTGCCCGCCAGCATCCTGGGCGACGAGCTGCGCCAGCGCCTGGTCGAGGCCGTCGGCGCCGACAACGTGGACACCGGCGACGAGCTGCGCGTGATCCACTCCTACGGCAAGGGGGTGCGCGACCTGGTGCGGGTGCGCCGCGGCCAGCTGGGGCGCGTCCCCGACGCGGTCGTGCATCCCGGCAACACCGACGAGGTGCAGGCCGTGATGGAGGCGGCGCTCGAGGCCGATGCCGTCGTGATCCCCTACGGCGGCGGGTCGAACATCGTCGCCGCCCTGGAGGCGGAGCCCGGCGAGCAGCGCCAGGTGCTGAGCATCAACATGGGCCGGATGAACAAGGTCCTCGAGATCGACGAGGCCGCCGAGATCGCCCTCATCCAGGCCGGCGCCCTGGGCCCCGACATGGAGGCGCAGCTCAACGAGGAGGGCTGGACGCTGGGCCACTTCCCCGACTCCTTCGTCTGGTCCACCGTCGGCGGCTGGATCGCCACCCGTTCCAGCGGTTCACAGTCGGACAAGTACGGTGACATCTCCGAGGTCACCCGTGGCCTGCAGATGGTGATGCCCGCCCCGGCCGGCGACGCCGAGCGCACCCAGCTGCTGGAGCTGCGCCCGCTGCCGTCCTACTCCTCGGGCCCCAATGTGCGCGAGATGGTGCTCGGCTCCGAGGGACGGCTGGGAATCATCACCCAGGCGTGGATGCAGGTGCACAAGCTGGCGCCGGTGCGTGAGGTGCAGGCCTACTTCTACCCGAACTACGAGGCCGGGCTGAAGGCAGCCGAGCTGATCGCCCACTCCGACGTGCGCCCGATGATGCTGCGCGTCTCGGACGCCAACGAGACCAAGTTCTCGATGGCCAATGGCAGCAAGAGCTCGTCGAAGGTGAGCCACTACTCCAACAAGGCGGTCCAGAAGCTGATGGAGGCCAAGGGCTGGGACCTGGACCAGATCTGCATCAGCTTCGTCGGCTTCGAGGGCAGCGCGGTGCACGTGCGCTATGCCAAGGGCGCCGTGAACAAGATCGTGCGCAGCCAGGGCGGGATGAACGTCGGCAAGGGCCCCGGCACCCTGTTCGACCAGAAGAAGTACGACATCCCCTACATCCGCGACTTCCTGCTCAACATCGGCGTGCCGGCCGACGTCTCCGAGACCGCCACCCCGTGGAGCCGCACCGTCGAGATCCACACCGAGACGGTCAAGGCCGCCACGAAGGCCTGGGAGGAGGCCGGCACGAGGGGCTTCATCATGTGCCACCTGTCGCACAGCTACCACGCGGGTGCCTGCCAGTACTTCACCTTCGCGATCGCCGACGACTCCGAGCAGAACATGCGCACCTATGACCAGGTCAAGCGCGCGGTGCAGGACTCCTTCATGGCGCACGGCGGCACGGTCAGCCACCACCACGGCGTCGGCGAGGAGCACTCGCCGTGGATGGCCCAGGACATCAGCGAGGGCGGCGTCACCATCCAGAAGGCGCTCTTCGACGGCGTCGACCCCGGCCGCAACCTGAACCCGGGCAAGATCGTCCACGACGGCAAGCCGGGCATCAGCAGCAATTCCGAGGACGCCTGATCCACGGCCCCACCGGAGCTCCGGTGGGGCCGTCGGCCTTTCCGGGCTGGAGTTACCGGCACTGACGTCCACAAACCCCATCGAGAGCCGGCCTCAGTGCAGGTGCTGCATCCATGACCGCCCACGATGTGGTTTGTGGAGGCGCCCCGGGGGATCAGCCCCGCCCGGCCGAGCCCAGGACCCTCCCAAGGCCCGTCCGGTAGCCTCAAGGGGTGACCATCACCGTTCGTCAGATCACCGCCGAGCAGCACCTGGCCTTCATCGAGGCCAAGGCCGCCGACCCCAACTTCGGCACCACCGTGAGCTTCCTGCAGCTGCCCGCCTGGGCCAAGGTGAAGCCCGAGTGGGCGCACGAGTCCTTGGGCATCTTCGACGGCAGCGAGCTCGTCGGCACCGCCCTGGCCCTCTACCGCAGCATGCCGAAGATCGGCCGCACCCTGGCCTACCTGCCCGAGGGGCCAGTGGTGGACTGGAGGCGCGACGACATCGAGGAGATCCTGCAGGCGCTGGCCCAGCACGCGAAGCGCAAGGGTGCCTTCGGTCTGCGGATCGGCCCCACCGTCATCGAGCGCGTCTGGGAGGCCGGCACCATCAAGGAGGCCATCGCCGACGAGCTGGTGACCAGCCTCTCGCAGGTGACCCCCGACTTCTCCGACCCGGCCCACGCCGCCCTGGCCGCCCGGCTGCGCCGAATGGGCTGGCGCACGCCCGAGGACGGCGAGGGCTTCGCCGCCGGGCAGCCCCAGTTCAACTTCCAACTGGTGCTCATCCACGAGGACGGCAGCCAGAAGAGCACTGACGAGGTGCTGGCGGGCATGAACCAGCAGTGGCGCCGCAACATCAAGAGGGCCGCCAAGGCGGGCGTCGACGTGGTGCGCGGCGGCCGCGAGGACTTGGCCGCCTTCCACGAGGTCTACCTGGTCACCGCCGAGCGCGACGGTTTCACCGGCCGCCCGCTGTCCTACTTCGAGACCATGTGGGATGCGCTGAACGGCGAGCCTAAGGGCGCGACTGTGGAGCAGCCCCATCAGCACGACCGGATGCGCGTCTACCTGGCCAGGCACGAGGGCGACGTGGTGGCGGCCACCACCTGGATCCAGGTGGGCCTGCACACCTGGTACTCCTACGGTGCCTCGGCCAACGAGAAGCGCGAGGTGCGCGGCTCCAATGCCATCCAGTGGCAGATGATCCAGGACTCGCTGGAGGCCGGGGCTGCGGTCTACGACCTGCGCGGCATCGTCCAGGGCGTCGGCGCCGACGATCCCGAGATCGGATTGATCCAGTTCAAGGTGGGCACCGGCGGCCGCGCCGTCGCCTACCTGGGCGAGTGGGACCTGGCGATCAACAAGCCGCTCTATGCGGCCTTCGACCTGTACATGAACCGCAGCCGTCACATGGCCCGGGCCAAGGCGCTCACGCGGAACCCGAAGCGCTTCCTCGGCCCGCTCAAGAAGTTCGTCGGCAGCGCGAAGGGGGCGGTGAAGTGAGCCTCACCCTGCACATCGACACCGAGGCCTGGCGCAGCCACCTGCGCGGCGTCGCCGAGAAGACCCCCGGCCTGGTGCCGGTGGCCAAGGGCAATGGCTACGGCTTCGGGCTGGAGCGCCTGGCCCGGGAGGCGGCCGAGCTGGGCAGCGACGTGCTGGCCGTCGGCATCCAGGGCGAGGTCCGCACGGTGCGCGAGGCCGGCTGGCAGGGCGACGTGGTCGTCCTGACCCCGTGGAGCCCCGCCGACGGCACCGAGGTGCTCCACGACGAGCACGTGGTCAGCACCATCGCGCGCCTGGACGACCTGGCCGCAGCGAAGCTGGCCGCCCCGCAGACCCGGGTGATCCTGGAGATGCGCACCTCGATGCGACGCCACGGGCTGGCCGTCGACGAGCTGGCCCGCGCCGTCGACGCCCTGGGCGAGCTGCGGCTGGAGGGCTGGACCATCCACCTGCCGATGGTGGCCGAGGACCGCCTGGGCGAGGCACGGGCCCTGGCCGCGGCGGCGCTGGCGGCCCGCCGGGCACCGCTGTGGCTCTCGCACCTGTCGAACGACGAGTACGCCACCCTGTCGGGCGAGGTCGGTGTCGCCACCCATCTGCGCGTGGGCACCAAGCTGTGGCTCGGGGCGCCCGGCGCCACGCGTGTGACCGCGCGCGTGCTCGACATGCACCCGGTCTCGCGCGGTGAGCGGATCGGCTACTGGCAGCGGCGGATGCCGGTTGACGGCTGGGTGCTGGTGCTCAGCGGCGGCACGGCCAATGGCATCGCCCTGGAGGCGCCGAGTGCCGCCTCGAGCCTGCGCCAGCGCGCCATCACGGCGGTGACCGGCGGCATGGACGCAATGGGCCTGGCCCTGAGCCCCTACACGGTCGCGGGCAAGAAGCGTTTCTTCGTCGAGCCCCCGCACATGCAGAGCTCGCTGGTGCTGCTGCCCGGATGCGGTGCGGTGGCGATCGGCGACGAGGTTCCGGTGCAGGTGCGTGCCACGACGGCGACGGTGGATCGCATCGTCGGCTGAGGCGCGCTCGTCACACCCGAAGCTGACATGCAGCAGGCCCGCCCGGAACAGGCCCACGCCCGCCATCGAGGCCATGGGGCGGTCGGGTCCGGGCGACGGGCTGAGCTC
>NZ_JBHWOO010000109.1:0-43626 GCF_043424415.1 Luteococcus sp.
CGGCGTCGTGCACCTCCTGTGGCATGCGCCCGGCGTGGTCGACGAGGGTGCCGTCGATGTCGAGGGCCACCATCTTGGGTCTCCAGGTCATGCTGTCCACCATGCCACCGGTGGGTGACCACCAGGTGTCGTGCCGGTTTCCAGCGCGTGCCCTGCAGCCCGCGGCCCCTGCCGCCGGGTCAGGCCGCGGCGTGGTTGGGCCGGCCGATCCCCAGCACGCACCTGGTCGCGGCGAGCACCTCGTCCATGGTCGGCCGGGGGCCGGGCTTCGGCTGCGTGAGGGGTGCGTCGTTGCGGGCCCGGCGCAGGTGGCGCTTGACCGTCGACAGGCTGCAGCCCAAACGCTGGGCCAGACTCTCCAGTGAGTCGTGCGGGTTGGCGGCCCGCAGGCGCACCACCTCGTGCGGGTCGATCTGGCGGTGGGGAGCCAGGGCGCCGGAGATCTGGTCGAGGTCCTCGGCGCCGACGGTGATGTCCAGGCGCTGGCGGATCGCGTTGCGCTGCGAGGCGGTGGTCTGGGCGACGTAGCCGGCCACGTCGTGCTCGACGACGGCGAAGTAGAGGCACCGGTGGAGTACGGGGCACTGGCTGCAGGCCTGGCGGGCCCGTTGGACGAGCTGTGCCTGTTCGCGGCGTTGGGCGGCGGTGGATGCGGTGCGGGGATCCTCCATCAGGGGATGCTGGAAGACATCGGTGAGGGTGAGACAGGCTTGGTCCGGACTGGCTTTGGGCTGGGATGTCATTGCTGGAGCAACTTTCACGGGACTCATGGGTGAACGAATTTTCCGTGCGACGGGTGGGGTGGACCCTGTCGGGTCTAGGTTTGCAGCAGCGCCCTCTCAGACTTCACTCAGGTGGTGAGGCGAGGTACCCAATTCCTCTGCGCCCGGATACTCATCGATGTCTGAGTAGCTGTACTCATTCAGGGAGTGAAAGTGCTTGTCATGTGGCATCTACGAATCGCCTAGAGTGGCTCCATGAGCGCCCATGACGAGCTCCTGCGTCGTCTGCCCGACGGCACCGTGAAGCAGCGCAACCCCTTCACCGGGACGCAGGTGTGGACCATGCCCGGCCGCGGCCGCCGCCCCCTGCCCGCCGCGCTGGACGATCCGGCGCCGCTGCCGCCGGGGGGTGTTGCTGGCCAGTGTGCCTTCTGCGAGGGCCACCACCTGGACAACCCGCCGGAGCGTGCCCGCATGGTGCGCGAAGGCGGCGGCTGGCGCACCCTGACAGGGCTCTCGGCAGGCCAGCTCGGCGACAGCCGGGCGGAGCTTCGACGGGTCCCGAACCTCTTCGAGATCTGTTCGCTGGACTACTGGCGCCTCAACCACGGCGTCGAGCCGTCGGCCGAGACCGTGGCCAGGGCCGATGCCTACCTGGCTGATCCCGAAGGGCGCGAGCACCTGCGCCGCGTCTGGGCACTGCGCCAGCGCATGGTCGACGGCCGCAACGATCCGACCGCCGACGAGCTGCGCCAGGCAGCACTCGGCTGGTTCGGCACCACCCACGAGCTGGTCATCCCGCGGCGCCACCACGTGGACGGGGCCACCCGCACCGACGAGCTCGCCTCCTCGGGCACGCTGACCCTCGACGAGCACCGCGCCTATGTGGGCATGAGCGTGCAGGCGATGGCGGACCTCTACGCCACCAGTGATGCCGTGCGCTACGTCTCGGTCTTCCAGAACTGGCTCAAGCCGGCGGGTGCCTCCTTCGAGCACCTGCACCGTCAGGTGGTGGCCGTCGACGAGGTGGGTGTGCACGTCGACGCGGCCGCCGATGCCGTGGCTCGCGATCCGCAGGTCTTCAACACGCGCCTGCTGGACGTGGCCGTCGACAACGGTCTGCTGCTGGCGGCCAATGACCACGCCGTCGCCCTGGCCGGATTCGGCCACCGCTACCCGGCCATCGAGATCTACTCGCTGTCGCCGCGCCGTGCCCCGTGGCTGATGCAGCGCGAGGAGCTCGATGCGATGGCCGACGTGCTGCATGCGGTGCACGCGGCCGGGGGAGTGCGCCTGTCGTGCAATGAGGAGTGGCACCACCGCCCGCCGGGCCTCGACGACGCCCCCGGCGGGGTGGACCTGCCGGTGCCCTTCAGGATCGTCGTGAAGTGGCGGATCTCCACGCTGGCAGGCTTCGAGGGCGCGACGAAGATCTACCTGAACACCTTGTCGCCCTGGGACGTGCGCGACCGGATGCTGCCGGAGCTGGTGCGCCTGCGCGCCGAGGGGCGCATCGCGCCGCTGCAGATCGGCGACGAGGTCTCGATCGGCAAGGGGGCGCTGCCGGGCTGAGGCCTCGGCAGGGGAGACGGGGCACCCACCATGGTGGGTCGCCACAAGGACGACGAGGTGGTCCACATGGAGGGCTACGTGGAGCCCGACGAGGCCTGATCCCGTCCCCGTCCCGGAAGATCTCGGAAGATCTGGTGCCCCCACGGGACCGGATCTTCCGAGATCTCTTGGTGCCGCCCGAAAATCGGGTGCCGCCGCGCCCACCGCACCCTAGGGTTGCGGGTGCCATGCAGATCTTTCCCCCGCCGAGCAGCGCCTACCAGCAGCCCACCCGCCCCGCCGCGGGTGGTGCCGTCGCGCACCCCGACGAGCCGGACACCCGAAGCCCCGCACGCTTCCTGCTCTGGCTGCTGAAGCGCCAGCGGGGGCTGGTGCTGCTCAATGCCGCTGTCGGCGTGCTGTGGTTCCTGCCCAGCGCCGTCAACCCGTGGCTGATCGGCAAGGCCATCGACCACGGCGTGCTGCGCGGCAGCCTCACCGACACTCTGCCCTGGGCCCTGGCGATGGCGCTGTGCATCGTCCTCGGCGTGCTCGGCGGGGTCGCGATGCACACCAGCGGGGTGGCGAGCTTCCTGGTCGTGATGTTCCGCGTCATGAAGCTGGTGCTGCGCAAGGCCGCCCAGATGGGTCACGTCGCCGGACGCCGCACCCCCACCGGCGAGATCCTGTCCATCTCGGGCAGCGACTCACCCACCTACGGCATGCTCGTCGAGGCCGTCGGACGGGCCCTGGCGGCACTGGTGGCCTTCGTCTTCGTCGCCGGGCTGGTGCTGGCCCAGTCCTGGAAGCTCGGCCTGGTCACCCTGGTGGCCGCGCCGCTGCTGGTGGGGGCCGCATCGCCGCTGCTCCGGCCGCTGCAGCGGGCCCAGGCCAGCGAGCGCAGCCGCGCCAGCGAACTCACCGGCATGGCCACCGACATCGTCGCCGGCCTTCGGATCCTGCGCGGCATCGGCGGCGAGCAGACCTTCGGCGAGAACTACGCCACCCAGTCACAGAAGGTGCGACGCGCCGGGGTGGCGGCGGGCAGCTGGCAGGCGGCCGTCGACGCACTCGGCGTGCTGCTCTCGGGCCTGCTGCTGGTGCTGCTCACCTGGCTCGGCGCCCGCGAGATGCTGGCGGGCCGGCTGAGCATCGGACAGCTCGTGAGCTTCTTCGGCTATGCCATCTTCATGGTCTGGCCCATCCAGACCTTCTTCGAGTTCGTGCAGAAGTGGGTGCAGGGACTGGTGGCGGCCCGCAAGACCATCGTCGTGCTCGGCCAGCAGCCGCCCTGGCGGCCGGGGGAACCGGGGGCGATGATCGCTCCCGGCGCCCGCATCGTCGACGGCACCACCGGCCTGGTGGTGCGGCCCGGCGAGCTGACCGTCGTGGTCAGCGCCGTGCCCGACGACTCCGCCGCGCTGGCCGACCGGATCGGGCGCTACCTGCCCGTCGAGCACGAACCTGTCGCCCTGGCCCCGCAGGAGGGGTTGAAGGGCCGCGCTGCCCGGCGCGACCGGGAGCGCCGCGAGGCCGAGCGCCGGGAACGGATCATGGCCGACGACGCCCGCGCCGAACAGGCCTGGGGCGTGGAGGCCGACGGTGTCGACCTGGCCCGGATCGACCTGGACGAGCTGCGCCGCCGGGTGCTGGTGAGTGACGCCTCCTCGCAGGTCTTCGCCGGCACCCTGCAGACCACCGTCGACCCGCACGGTCGGGCCACCCGCGCCCAGGCCGAGGCGGCCCTGCGCGCCGCCAGCGCGGAGGACGTCTACGACGCCCTGCCCGGCGGCTGGCAGGGGATCCTCGACGAGCGGGGCCGCGGCCTGTCGGGCGGACAGCGCCAGCGGCTGGTGCTGGCCCGCGCCCTGCTGGCCGAGCCCGAGGTGCTGGTGCTGGTCGAGCCCACCAGCGCCGTCGACGCCCACACCGAGGCCCGCATCGCCGAGCGCGTCCCGCAGTACCGCGCCGGGCGCACCACCCTGGTCACCACCGTCTCGCCGCTGTGGCTGCACCACGCCGACTGCGTCGCGCTGCTGGTCGACGGGAAGCTGGCTGCCACCGGCACCCACCAGGAACTGCTCGACGGCCACCCCGGCTACCGCGATGTCGTGGCACGGGGTGTGGAGGAACAGGGCCCGGAGGAACAGGGCCTCGAGGAACCGGAAGGGGAGGAGCAGCCGTGAGCGAGCCACCGATGACCACCGGCCCCGACCTGCTCGCGACCTCGGCCGAGACCTGGAGCGAGCACCCGACCACCGTCGAGGCGCTGCCCGAGGTGCTGCGACCCGTGCCCGGCCAGTCCTGGCTGGCGGGGATGCGTGGCTGGCGGGCCCGTCGCGATGAGCGCGGCCGCCGTGCCGAGCGCTACTTCCTGGCCTCCCGCAATCCCGAACGGGGCCTGCCGGTGGCGCCCGACCACGTCGTGGTGGCCTTCCTGCGCGGCATGCTGCAACGCCGGCCCTGGCTGGTGCTGGGGCTGGTCGCGCTCAATGCGGCCGCCGCCGTGGCCGGGCTGTTCGTGCCGCGGCTGCTCGGCCAGCTCGTCGACCGTGCGGGGGAGGGCGGCGACGGCCTGGCGCAGCGGCTGGACCAGATCGCGCTCGCCGTCGTCGGCGTGGTCCTGGTGCAGACCCTGCTCACCTTCGGGGCCCGCTGCATCAGCGCCCTGTTCGGCCAGGACCTGCTCGCCGAGGCGCGCGAGTACGTGATGCGCTTCGTGCTGCGGCTGCCGCTGTCCACAGTGGAGCAGGCCTCCACCGGAGACCTGGTGACCCGGGTGACCCGCGACGTGTCGTCGATGTCGGGCGCGGTGCGCTGGGCCCTGCCGCAGCTGGTGATCGCCAGCGTGATGACGGTGCTCACCCTGGTGGCGATGTTTGTCAACTCGTGGCTGCTGGCGCTGCCGACGCTCGGCTCGATGCTGCTGTTGTACGTCGTCGGACGGGCCTACCTGCGCCGCGCCCCGATGGGTTACATCGCCGAGGGCGGCACCTATTCGACGGTCAACACCAGCCTCACCGAGACCGTCGAGGGGGCCCGCACCGTCGAGGCGCTGGGCCTGCGCGAGGACAGGGTGAGGCGCACCGATGCCGACATCGAGGCCTCCGCCCAGGCCGAGCGCTACACCATGACGCTGCGCAACCAGATGTACCTGAGCGTCGATTTCGCCTACCAGGGCCCGCTGGTGCTGATCGTGCTGATCGGCGCCTGGGGCTACTCACGCGGGTGGGTGAGCCTGGGCCAGATCACGGCGGCGACGATCTACGTGCAGCAACTGGTCGAACCGATGGACCGGCTCATCCAGACCCTCGACCGGTTGCAGGTGGGCCTGGCCGCCACCACCCGCCTGCTGGGCATCTCGCAGGTGCCCGCCGACCGCACCGAGCGTCCGGAGCGCCCCGCCGACGCCCACCTGGTGGCGCGTGACCTGCGCTTCGCCTACCGCGAGGGCCACGACGTGCTGCGCGGGGTCAGCCTCGACCTGCGCCCCGGGGAGCGGCTGGCGATCGTCGGGCCGTCGGGCTCGGGCAAGAGCACCCTGGGGCGGCTGCTGGCCGGCATCAACAGCCCGCGCCAGGGAAGCGTCACCGTGGGTGGCGCCGACGTGATGGGCCTGCCGCTGCAGGAGCTGCGCACCCAGGTGGCGCTGGTGACGCAGGAGCACCATGTCTTCGTGGGCAGCATCCGCGACAACATCGTGTTGGCCCGGGAGCACTCCACCACCGACGAGCAGGTCTGGCAGGCGCTGCGCGCGGTGGAGGCCGTCGAGTGGGTGGAGCGTCTTCCCGAGGGGCTCGACACCTTGGTGGGCTCGGGCAAGCAGGTGCTCACCCCCGCCCAGGCGCAGCAGGTGGCGCTGGCCCGACTGGTGGTGGCCGACCCGCACACCCTGGTGCTCGACGAGGCCACCAGCCTGATCGACCCGACCACGGCCCGGCACCTGGAGGGCTCGATGGCAGCCCTGTTGGAGGGGCGCACGGTGGTGGCGATCGCCCACCGCCTGCACACCGCCCACGATGCCGACCGGATCGCGGTGGTGATCGGCGGACGGATCGTCGAGCTGGGCAGTCATGACGAACTGATGGCCCTGGACGGACAGTACGCCAGCCTCTGGCGTGCCTGGACCAGCTGAGTGGAGGCTGGTGGGGTGTGCGGCCCTTGGTCGGGGCGGCTCAGCCGACGAGGTCGCTGCGGTAGGCAGCCATGGTTGTGATCGCCAACAGCAGCGTGGGCGCCAGCGGTCCGGGACGCCACTGGGGCCCGCCCTGGTCATCGGCCTCGTCGAACCACTGCTGCAGGCGTGCGGCCGCCTCCTCCACACTGCCACCGACCTGGTCGGGATGGACGGCGATGACATCCTGCGGGGAACGCAGGCGGATCGCGATGGCCTGCGTGCCGGGGAAGATGCCGGAGACCCGTTGGGCAGGCCACAGCTGGTCGGTGAGGGTGCCGAGCTGGACGGCGCCTCGGGGGGTGTTGCAGCACCGCCCCCGTGGCCAGTGAGCTGATGGCAGGCATGGTCCAGCCGATGAACACGAGTGCCCACAGCCAGTCCCACCAGGTCTGGTCCGGTCCGTCGAGGAACCAGCCCGTGACGAGTCCCACCGCGAGGGCGGTGGCCAGGGTGATCGGCCAGCGCAGGCTGACGCGCCAGCCGTTCGGATCCGGGGCCGGCTCCCGATCCTCGGGAGACTGGCCGGTGTGATCCGAGCGGCGGGGAGCCATCCCGAGGGCATCATGGTCGGGGGCGCTTCGCCGCAGGGGTGCCCGGAGCTCGCCCCGCACGGGCTCGTGGCCGGGCACGGCCAGGGCGACGACAGCGGCGTCCCGGGGAATGCCGAGGACGTCGACGGTGAACGGGTGACCGCGGTTCTCGTACCCCTCGTCCTCGTACCCCTCGTCCTCGAAGAACGCGTCTGCCCAGCGCGTGAGATCGTCGGGGGCGAACCGGGGGGTCCTCGGGCCATACGCGCTCATCGTCCCGGTCATCGTCGTCAAGAAGCCGCCCGTCCGGGCCCCAGGGCATGCCGGGCGGACGAGCGTCCACGTGGACCGTCCAGGCCAGGCGGCCGCCCTGGTGGAGTCCGCTCGTGCCCGGGCGGTGGCGGTGGCCGTGGCTCGCATGACCGGCGCCTTGGCCAGGTGACGCAGGTCCTGTGGTCGCACCCTGGTCCACCATCCCAGTGCGGCTCCCGCCGCCAGGCCTGCCAGCCCCGTGCGCCAGCTGGGGTCGTTGGGCTCGGCCAGCAGTTCGGCGCGTCCGGGGACGGAGTCGTTGACGCGTACCGGGACCAGTTGGCCCACCGGGTAGTCCCCGACGGCTCCGCCGGTCACGGACACCTGGATTCGCTGCCCCTCCACCTCGACGACGGGGGTGAAGTCTGCAAGCGCCACGACGGGTGCCTCGACGACCCGTGCCCCGTCCTCGAACTGGTGCTGCGTGACCAGGGCTGGCACCATCGATGCCACCAGCCCGAGTGCCACCAGCCCGAGTGCCACCAGGGCGAGCGCCGCCAGGGGAGCGAAGGTCATCAGCGGCGGCCGGCCATGGTCGACGGCCCGGGTGCGCAGGGCCCCGGCGGCCGGGGGAGGCGTGGTGGCGTCGACCGGCGTGTTCGGGTCCGTCTCCGAGTCGGGGGACGGTTCCACTCGCCCCGCTGCCATGTGGGCGGCGGTGGACCAGACCGCCAGGCCCAGCAGCGTCGTGCCGAGCACCACCCAGACGCCCGGGTGGGCGTCGCTGACGGCCACCAGCAATGCCAACACCCCGTTGAACCACAGCGCTGGCAGGGGTGCCACCGGGAAGAGGATCCAGGAGAACATCACGGTGATCGGCAGGCCGTCGAGCCACGTCAGGGGCCCAGCGGACCGCGGCAGGGCGACTCCGCCGAGCACGGCGCTTCCGCCATCACCTCGTAGGCGACCAGCGCCACCCACGGCACCGCCATCAGGACTGGCCAGGAGCGTGCCTGCAGCCACGCGAGGATGTCCTGGACGAACTGGGACACACGATTCACCACACCAGAGTGCACCCGCCCGGTGATGTGGTGCGGCCGACCGCTGTGGAGAGTCGGCGGCACTCTGGCCTGGTTCGGCCCGGGCGATGCCGCGTCGAGTCCCTTGAGCGACGAGTGAGGCATGGTCACCATTGCTTCCCGGCGGTTGCCACCTGTTTCCGGGTGCGTCGGTGATTGCGCTGTGAGCCGAGCCGTACGGGAAATTCACCATCGGCTGGTTAGCGTTGAATCCGAGGACATCAAAGACACGCGGGCTCCACGTGGGCCCGGCGAGGAGGACCCATGAAGCTCGCAGACCAGATCGTTGCCCAACTCCAGACTGCCGGCGTTCGGCGCATCTACGGGATCGTGGGCGACTCCCTCAACCCGATCGTCGACGCCGTGCGTCGTACCGGCGGCTCGGCCGAGGGCGGCATCGACTGGATCCACGTGCGCCATGAGGAGGCGGCCGCCTTCGCCGCCGCTGCCGATGCCCAGCTCACCGGCGAACTGGCGGTCTGTGCCGGCTCCTGCGGCCCGGGCAACCTGCACCTGATCAATGGTCTGTTCGACGCCAACCGCTCCCACGCGCCGGTGCTGGCGATCGCCTCCCACATCCCCACCGCGCAGATCGGCATGGACCACTTCCAGGCCACCCACCCGGAGAAGCTCTTCGACGAGTGCAGCGTCTACTCCGAGATGATCCTCAACCCCCAGCAGAGCCCGCGCGTGGTCCAGGCCGCGATCCAGCATGCGGTGGCGCTGCGGGGCGTCAGCGTCATCACGGTTCCCGGCGACGTCACCGACGAGGACATCGAGGTGGAGGAGGTGCCACTGCACACCCCCGTCGTGCTGGGCAGCGTCCACCCCACACCCGAGAAGGTGCAGGAGCTGGCCGACGCGATCAATGCCGCCGAGAAGGTGGCGATCTTCGCCGGCGCCGGCGTCGAGGGCGCCCATGACGAGGTGATCGCGCTCGCTGAACTGGTCAATGCCCCCGTGGGCCATTCGCTGCGCGGCAAGGACTTCATCCAGTACGACAATCCCTTCGACGTGGGCATGACGGGCCTGCTGGGCTATGGCGCCGCGGCCGCGGGCATGGAGGATGCCGACCTGCTGGTGCTGCTGGGTACCGACTTCCCCTATGACCAGTTCCTGCCCGACGTGCGCACCGCCCAGGTGGACCGTTCGGCCGAGAAGCTCGGCCGTCGCACCGACGTCGACGTGGCGGTGCACGGTGAGGTGCTGCCCACGCTGCAGGGCGTGATGCCGCTGGTGAAGAAGAAGCGCAAGGACAAGTTCCTCAAGGAGATGCTGAAGAAGCACCACCGCATCGTCGACAAGGGCACCAATGCCTACACCCGCAATGCCAAGAAGCTGACGCCGATCCATCCCGAGTACGCGGCGGCGATCCTGGACGACATGGCCGCTGAGGACGCGATCTTCACCGCCGACACCGGCATGTGCAATGTGTGGACCGCGCGCTACATCACCCCGAACGGCCGCCGTCGCCTGATCGGTTCCTTCCTGCACGGCTCGATGGCCAATGCCCTGCCGCACGCGATCGGCGCCCAGTTCGCCCACCCCGAGCGCCAGGTCATCAGCGTCAGCGGCGACGGCGGCCTGTCGATGCTGCTGGGTGAGCTGCTGACCATCGCCACCTACCAACTGCCGGTGAAGGTCATCGTGTTCAACAACTCGACGCTGGGCATGGTCAAGCTCGAGATGCTGGTGAACGCGCTGCCCACCTTCGGCACCGACGTGCCGGTGGCCGACTACTCGGCAGTGGCGAATGCGATGGGCATCAAGGGCATCCGTGTCGAGAAGGGCGGCGACATCGAGAAGGCCTACCGCGAGGCCTTCGCCCACAAGGGCCCGGCGCTGGTGGAGATCATCACCGACCCGAACGCCCTGTCGATCCCGCCGGAGGTCACCCTTGACCAGGTCTACGGCTTCGCGACGGCGATGAGCCGCACCGTGCTCAACGGTGGTGCGGGCGAGGTCGTGCGGATGGCGCGTTCGAACCTGCGCAACATCCCGCGCAGCTGACGCACCCTGAAGAGGCTCACGACGCGGTGATCGGCAGTGAGGTACTGCCGATCCCGCGCAGGGTCGCGTCCAGACGCTGATTGGCAGTAGCGCTCACCACACAGCGCTCGGCTCCGCCGACAGCCTTGATGGACGCGTTGAGATCCATCGGCATGCTGGGGCGGTCCAGGTATCGGGCCACGACCGCCGCGCAGTCCGTGCCACTGGACGCGCGGCCCAGGATCTCCTCGTCGTGCGGCTCTGAGCAGGGCACGTCAGCGGTACCCGGCGACGTGGTACGGCACCACCGGAAGAGTTGGCCATCCTCGGTTGCCAGCACATTGTGCACTGATCCGACGACCGGCTTGCTCTTGTGTGCAACCACGCAGACGTCTCGTTCCGCCACCTTGAGCGTTGCCGTGACAACGTTTGGTGACAGCGCATCCAGGTCTGGGGAGCCGCCCATGTACTTCAGAGCGGCATCCGCTTCGCATTCTCCTTCGCCAACGATCTCCTTGGGATGTTTCTTCCCGCAATCAACAGCCGCTGATTCCGACGTGAGGCACCTTCCGGGGACAAGTTCGCTTGGAGAGGGTTCTTGGACCGCGGGGCCGTTGCTCGGGCGGCTGGATTCGACGGACGCGGCTCCTGAAGCAACTGGAACAGCCTTCGGGCTGTCTTGTCGCAGGTCCTGAACGAATGCGATACCCATCATGACGGGAATGGCGAGGACGGCCGCGATCGCACCGATCTTGCCCCAGTTGGGCTCTTGTTTCGAGCGCCGTTGGGTTTCTTCCGGTTCTGTCACTTCGAGGCAACCGCCTTGTAGACGACCGCTTGGACCTTGCCCTTGGTGCCACAGTTCTGCACGTTCTCGTCCTGGACAAAGGTCATTTCCAGTCCGTTGACCCCGGTGGTGTCCACCGTGAAGCTGGTGGGGGTGGTGAAGGGAACGGACTTGGGCGTGATGGGTCGGCCATTGACCTCGACCTGCACGAGGATCTTGTCCTTCTGGCTCTCGCTGTTGTCGCCCTGGCCCACCATGAACGTGAGCTTCTTGAACCTCTTGCCAAGCCGCATCTGCAGGCTTTGTGCGTTGTAATCACTGCATCCGGTCAGGAATGTGGCGATGCCAGAGACCTGGGCGCCGTCAACCGAGAAGACTCCGCCCTTCCACTCTCCTTCGCGGAAGGGGAAGTCATCCAGACCGAGTTCCTGACCCGAGCGCCTCTCATCCAGCACGATGGGTGTTGCCCCATCGGTGGGTTCTAGGGAGTTCGTCTCGGGCTGTTGGAGCGGTGCGTCTGTTTGAGTCGGCTCCGGCGTAGGAGTCACCGTGTCAGCGGCACTGGCGGGCGCCGCAGTTGCGCTCGCGCTTGTCGACGTGGGGGCGGCTGTGGTGGTGACCGAAGAGGGAGCGGCGCCGACTTTCTCCGCTGGTCCCCCGTTCGCGCAAGCAGTGGTCAGGATGCTGATGGTGCCGACAAGCGCGACGATGCCTCGATGATTCATACCATTCCTCCGTCAATGAAGCCCCAGGATTTCAATTGTGCAAGAGAATATGGGCGCGTGGGGTCATCTGGACCATGGTCCGGTGCGCGGTCATGTCCGTCGCTGCCAGGGGTGATCGTCGGTCCGGGTCCCGCACCCCATGGATTCCTGGCCGGGTGGACCGCCCGGCGCAGGGCCGGTTCAGCGCAGGGGGCAATCGGAGCCATTGACGTGGCACCGGTTGCCCCCGTTGGCTTGGGTGGAGACAAGACCACATCGATCCAGAGGAGCTCCCATGACCGACATCCACCGCCGGCTCGGCGTCGCGGCCCTGTGTGGCCTCACCCTCGTGCTGGGTGGCTGCAATGACTCCAGCGACCCGGAGCCCGAGCCCACCGCCAGCCTGCAGCAGCCTGCCGGGGGTGCCACCAGTGAGGGTTCGGTGCGCTACCAGGACGAGGACGACGATGCGACGCCGGATGCGGACGACTCCGACGACGCGACGCCGGACGCCGACGATGACGCGGATGACGACGGCACGCCCGATGCCGACGATGACGACGACGATGACGACGGCACACCGGACACCGACGACAAGGACGACAAGGACGACGACCGCTGACCCTGCACCGTTGCGGTCAAGGGCCGGAGGGGATGGGTCATGAACGACCGCGCGAACAGGCTCCCCGAGGTGCTGGCCTGGCTTCGGGCGCAGGGGGTGCGGGCGGGGCAGTCTTTCTCGCCGGTCCTCCCGACCCCTCGTTACCGGCCACCGACGTCATCTACAGCAGCCGGGTCACCTATCAGGGCCAAGGCGGTCTGGTGCACGGCTCCACCGGGCAGGAGCCAATGCGATGGTCTTCGGCTGCTGAGACCAGAGCGCACACGCACGAGGGCCCCGACCATTCATCGGGGCCCTCGGGCGTGCCACAGGTGTCCGTGGGTGGTGGACGCGGGCGTGCGGGGTGACGCGCCGCCCGGCACCCCGGGCAGCGGGCGTCGGGGTGGATCAGTCGAAACCGAAGTCCATCGCGGCCGAGTCGAGCGAGGCCTCGGCCCCACCGGACAGGCGGCCCAGCGACGGGATGGTGCGTCCCTCGCCGGCCTTGAGCTCGCCGACCAGCTCGGCGGAGGCGCCGCCCAGCACGCCCTGGCTGGCGTAGATCTCGAGCTTCTCGCGCGAGTCGGCGATGTCCAGGTTGCGCATGGTGAGCTGGCCGATGCGGTCGGTGGGGCCGAAGGCGGCGTCGTGCACCCGCTCCATCGACAGCTTCTCGGCGTGGTAGCTCAGGTTCGGGCCGTCGGTGTCGAGGATCGTGTAGTCCTCGCCCCGGCGCAGGCGCAGCGTCACCGAGCCGGTGACCGCGCTGGCCACCCAGCGGGTGATCGACTCGCGCAGCATCAGGCTCTGCGGGTCGAGCCAGCGGCCCTCGTACATCAGCCGGCCCAGGCGCAGGCCCTGCGAGTGGTAGTTGGCCAGGGTGTCCTCGTTGTGGATGGCATTGAGCAGCCGCTCGTAGGCGATGCGCAGCAGCGCCATGCCGGGGGCCTCGTAGATGCCGCGGCTCTTGGCCTCGATGATGCGGTTCTCGATCTGGTCGCTCATGCCCAGACCGTGACGGCCACCGATCCCATTGGCCTTCATCACCAGGTCGACGGGTGAGGAGAAGCTCTCGCCGTTGATCTCGACGGGCCGTCCCTGGTGGAAGGTGATCTTGACGTCCTCGGTGTCGATCTGCACCGACGGGTCCCAGAACTTCACGCCCATGATCGGCTCGACGCTCTCGAGCGAGACGTCCAGGCTCTCCAGGGTCTTGGCCTCGTGGGTGGCGCCCCAGATGTTGGCGTCGGTGGAGTAGGCCTTCTCCTTGGAGTCGCGGTAGGGCAGGTTGCGCTCGGTGAGCCAGACGCTCATCTCGTCGCGCCCGCCCAGCTCCCGCACGAAGTCCTCGTCGAGCCAGGGCTTGTAGATGCGCAGCGAGGGGTTGGCCATCAGCCCGTAGCGGTAGAAGCGCTCGATGTCGTTGCCCTTGTAGGTGCTGCCGTCGCCCCAGATGTGCACGTCGTCATGGGCCATGGCGCGCACCAGCAGGGTGCCGGTGACGGCGCGGCCGATCGGCGTGGTGTTGTAGTAGGCGCGGCCTGCGCTGGTGATGTGGAAGGCGCCACAGGCCAGGGCGGACAGGCCCTCCTCGACGAGCTGCTCGCGGCAGTCGACCAGGCGGCTGATCTCGGCGCCGTACTGGCCGGCGCGGCCGGGGACCGACTCGATGTCGGGCTCGTCGTACTGGCCGATGTGCGCGGTGTAGGTGCAGGGAACTGCACCCTTCTCGCGCATCCAGGCGACGGCCACGGAGGTGTCGAGGCCTCCGGAGAAGGCGATGCCGACCTTTTCGCCGGCGGGCAGGGAAGTCAGAACTTTGGACACGCGAAGAGCCTAGCGCATATCTATTCCAAACGCCGAATACTTATTCCATGGATCGTCGCGGCCGCCCGTGGGCCACACTGGGGCGATGGACTCGACACTCAGGCTCCACCTGCTCGCCGCCAATGCCCGCGGCGACGTGCAGGTCTGGATCGACGGGACCGAGCGCCGCCTGGCCGCGGGGGACCCGGCCGTCGTGCACGAGATCGCCCTGGCCCCGGGTCGCCACGAGGTGGAGTTCGCGGGCCGCGTGCCCACCGGACGCACGGGCAGTGCCGCAGCCGCCATCGAACTCCCCGAGGACGACACGCTCGACCTGTACTACGCGCTCCCGGCCATGGCTCGCATGCGCGGGGAGGTCTCCGACAGTCCCGATGCCGTCCCCGGCCGCGAGTGGCCCCTCACCATCGCCTCGGTGCTGCTGCTCCTGCTGGCGGTGTGGGGATTCTGGTTCGCCTGGTGGTTCTGGCTGCGCTGAAGGGGCCGGTGCCGCAGGGCCAACGCCGAAATTGCAGCACCGGCGGCGCACGACACGTTCAAATTCCCTCGGTGGCCGTATGTGCTGCAATCACGGTGTCCTGCGGGCGCAATGCTCCCCGGCCGGGGCCGGTCTGCGGCAATCAGAGAGTCAGGATGATCTTGCCCATGTTGTCCCCGCCCTCGAGCTGCTCGTGGGCGCGGCGGGTCTCCTGGATCGGCATCCGGGTCTCGGGGGAGGGCTTGATCCGGCCATCGGCGATCATCGGCCACACCACCTCGGCCACCCGCTGGCAGATCTCCGCCTTCTGCTCCAGGGGGCGGAAGCGCAGGCTGGTGGCGGTGACGGTGGCGCGCTTGTTGAGCAGCTTGGCCATGTCGAGGGTGCCCTTGCGGCCGCCCTGCAGGCCGATGGTCACCTGGCGGCCGTCGGTTGCGAGCACGTCGAGGTTCATCTCCAGGTACTTGGCCCCCATCACGTCGAGGATGACGTCCACACCGCGATTCTCGCGGGTGGCCTCCTTGACGGCCGCCACCCAGTCCTCGTGGTAGTCGATGGCCACGTCGGCGCCCATCGCCCTGCAGTGCTCCAGCTTGCGCTCGCTGCCGGCGGTGGCGATGACTGTGCAGCCCAGTGCCTTGGCGTACTGGATGGCGAAGCTGCCGATACCCCCGGCGCCGCCGTGCACCAGGAAGACCTCGCCGGGCTGCAGACCGACGTGGTCCATGTTGCTCACCACGGTCGCGGCCACCTCGATGGTGCCGGCGGCGGTGACGGCATCGATGCCCTGCGGTACCGCGATGCACTGCCCCTGGGGCGCGACGAAGTATTCGGCCTGGCCGCCACCGGCCAGTAGGCAGACGACCTCGTCGCCCTCGGCCAGGCCCGTGACGCCCTCGCCGAGCTCGACGACGACGCCGGAGGCCTCGAGTCCCAGCACATCGCTGATGCCCTTCGGTGGCGGGTAGTGGCCCATCCGCTGCAGCACGTCGGCACGGTTCACGCCGGCCGCAACGGTGCGCACCAGCACCTCACCGGATGCGGGGGTGGGGGTGGGCACCTCGCTCCACTGGATCTGCTCGGGTCCGCCGGCCTCGGTCACGGTGATCGCATGCATGGACCCACCCTGCCACAGCGATCCCGGCTCCGACAGGGGTCCGGGTGTGCTCGGCGACGGCCAGCCCTGCCAGTCGAGTAGGATCGATGTGTCCCGTCTGCACGGGGCGTGGCGAGGTCGCATAGTGGACTAGTGCAGCCGCCTTGAAAGCGGCCGTGGGGCAACTCACCGTGGGTTCGAATCCCACCCTCGCCGCCAGGCCCGGCCGTCGTCGCCGACGACCGTCCCCCGCTCCACCGCCGCCACATCCCAAGGAGTGCCGTGTCCACCACCCCCGCGCCGTCCAGTCCAGGTCCGTCCCAGCCCGAGCACTCCCAGCCCGAGGTCACCCAGCCCGACGGCTCACGTGTGTCGCACCCCGCGAGCAGCACCCACGTGCTGAACCCGCGCCCGCCGCTGCGCGCCTTCGGGATCGCCGCGGTGCTGGTCCTGGTGGGGGCGGTGCTGCTGGTGGCGGCCGCCTCGACGGTGCTGGACGTGCTGGCCGGCCTGCTGCTCGTGGCCGGTCTCGTGCTGGCGGCGATGGGTGGCTGGTCGATGCGCACCATGCGCACCTTCGTCGAGCTCAACCAGTCCGGCTACCGCATCCATGGCCCGGACGTGGACAAGTCGGGCGTGTGGTCCGATGTCACCAAGGTGACCACCAGTGCCCACGGCGCCCACCTGACGCTGTACCACGGCGAGGTGGGCCGCACACACGTCATCTGCCCGGGCGGCGGCGAGGACCCCGAGATGAAGGAGCTGGTGCAGGCCGTCGCCCAGCACCTGGATGCCGACCGCGGTTACGGGGAGACGATCAACGTGCCCCTGATCAACCCGCACGGCCCCGAGGATCCGCAGGTGGTCTCGCACCAGTAGGCCCCCTGGCCTCGCACCAGTGCCCCGGCGCTCAGCCTTCGACCGCCGAGGGGTCGTAGGCGCAGGCGTCGTCGAGGCTGACCTCGGCCGCCCGGGCGCTGCTGCTGGACGACGGCGTGGCCTCGTCTGGTGTGGGGCTTTCCGGTGCGGTAGCGGCCGGGTTCGTGCCGGGATTGGCCGGTGCCGTGGGCTGCCCGGCGGGTCCAGTCTCCTGCGCGGGCTGGGGCGTCGCGCTGGCTCGGGCTGTGGACTTCTCGATTCCCTGTTGCACCAGCTGCTGCATCTTGGCCTGGTCGGGGTCCCACGGTTCGAAGGGGCTGCCGTCCAGGTACTTGGTGCGCGGGTAGGCGAACAGCACCCGCTGGCGCTGGCCGTCCTTCATCCGCAGCGCCAGGTCCACCATGGCGGGCGCGACGTCCTGTGGGATGTCGGTGACGAAGGCATTGGTGCTGGCCTGGGCGATGGCCTCGTAGCGGGTGAGGATGTTCTGCGGGTTGGCCTGCTCGATGACGGCCTTGACGACGCAGCCCTGGCGCGCCATCCGGTCGGAGTCGGTGACGTTCTGCCGTGAGCGGGCGTACCACATGGCGTAGTACCCGTTGAGGTGCCGGTGGGGCCCGGGCTCGATCCACCCGGTGGCGGCCTTGCCGTCATTGTTGCCGCCGACGGGGATGCGGGTGTTGACGTTGAGGTCCACGCCGCCCATCGCATCGATCAGCTCGGTGAGGCCGTCGATGCTGAGCATGACGAAGTAGTCGGGCTTGAGCCCGGTGATCCCCTCCACCGCGATCTTGAGGGCATCAGCGCCGGGATAGTCGGTGCCGGTGAACAGGTCGGGATGGGCCTCGGAGACGTTCTTGTAGACCGAGTTCAGCTCGTACTCGGGGTTCTCCCGGCTCTGCCCGTCCCAGTAGCCGTCGGGGTAGGCCTTGGCGAGGCTGCTGGCGGCCGGGAAGGTGAAGGTGGACATGTTGCGCGGCAGCTGGACCAGGGCCATGTCGCCGGTGGAACTGTCGATGGAGGCCAGCATCACCGTGTCGGTGCGCACCCCTGCCTCGGGGTCGAGCCGCTCGCGGTCGGCCGTCGAGTCGGCGCCGAGCAGCAGCACGTTGAGCCGTGCCTTGTTCTTCCACACGTCGCCGCCGCCCAGGTCGGGTCGGGTGATGGAGCGGGTGCCCACCTTGAAGACGCCGTTGACGAGGGAGGCCTGGCTGCGCGCGTGGCTCGCGCCCACGATCAGCGGGGCGGTGACCACGAAGGTGAGCAGGCCCACGAGGGTCGAGCCGACCAGGCGCTGCATCACCGTCGGCGTGCGCGGTCGGGTGAGCAGGTGGGTCCAGGTGATCATGGTGGCCAGCACGATGCCGACGCCCAGTGAGCCGACGCCGAGCAGCCGCAGGGCACGCGGACGCACCACGGCTGACAGCAGCCAGGACAGGTCCACCACGCCCACCGCGACGACCGCCAGGACGGCGGCCAGGAAGAGCAGCAGCACGAACTGGCCGGCGCGACGGGCCTTGGTGGGCCAGAGGCCGAGGCCGGGCAGGATCGCCCCGGCCGTGGTCCAGAACAGCGAGGCGCGCAGGCTGTGCTCGCGGCCGTCGAGGTAGTGGCTGTGGCGGGCTGTGGCGGCGTGCCGACCCAGGGCAGCGGGACGGCTGCTGGGCCCTGCCGGCTGGCTGCTGGCCCGACGTGGGGTCGCTGCCGCCCCGTGGCGCCGGCCGCTGCCCCCGTCCTGGTGCATCCTCGTCCTCCAGTGGTCTCTGGGGATCATAGTGGCGTCCATCGCCGCCCACCCACCAGGGGGTGCCCGGTCAGCCGGAGCGCGGCCGCTTTGCCGAGTCCGCGCTCACCCGTTAGGCTTGTCATTCGTTGGAGGTGTCGCCTAGTCAGGTCTATGGCGCCCGCCTGCTAAGCGGGTTTGGGGCTACAACCCCATCGCGAGTTCAAATCTCGCCACCTCCGCCAACACCGAAGGCCCCCGGGAGATCCCGGGGGCCTTCAGTCATGTGCTGTGCGGGAAGGACGCTCAGGTGTTCACCTGGTCGTCGGCGATGCTGACCGTGCCCTCCTCCTCGCGTCCGGGGGTGCGCAGGTTCCACTTGCGGATGATGATGCGGAAGAGCACGTAGTAGACGACGAAGTAGACCAGCCCGATCCCCACCAGCAGCAGCGGCTTGGTGGAGATGTTCCAGTTCAGGGCCAGGTCGAACAGGCCCGCGGAGAAGGTGAAGCCGGCCTTGATGCCCAGGGCATTGCACAGGGCGACGGAGACGCCGGTGAGCACGGCGTGCACCACGTAGAGCGGCCAGGCGACGAACATGAAGGCGAACTCAAGCGGCTCGGTGACGCCGGTGAGGAAGGCGGTCAGGGCCGACGAGAGCATGATGCCGCCGGTCACCTTCTTCATCTGCGGCTTGGCCTCCTGCCAGATGGCGATGGCGGCACCGGGCAGCGCGAACATCATGATCGGGAAGAAGCCGGTCATGAAGGCACCGGCGGTGGGGTCCTTGTGGATGAAGCGCTGGATGTCGCCGTGCCAGACCTGGCCGGAGGCGTCGGTGAAGTCACCCAGGATGAACCACGGCACGGAGTTGAGGATGTGGTGCATGCCGGTGGGGATCAGCAGCCGGTTCAAGGTGCCGTAGACGAAGCCACCGACCACGGCATTGCCGGCCACCCAGTTGCCCACGGCGGTGAGCACCTGGTCGAATGCCGGATAGAGGAAGCTCATGGCGACGCCGAGCAGCAGCGCCGAGAAGGAGGTGAGGATCGGCACCAGGCGACGACCGCCGAAGAAGGCCAGGTAGTCGGGCAGCTTGGTGCGGTAGAAGCGCTGGTACAGGTAGCCGGCGATCAGGCCGATCAGGATGCCGCCCAGCACGCCGAAGTTCACCAGCTGCTGCTCCTTGCCCTTCTCGGGCAGGCCCAGCACGAAGGGGCTCATGGCGTCGGTGACGCCCTTGAAGACCATGTAGCCGACGGCGGCGGCCAGGGCCGTGGAGCCGTCGGACTTCTTGGCCATGCCGATCGCGATGCCGATGGCGAAGAGCAGGGGGAGCCAGCCGAAGATGCCGTTGCCGGCCGCGGCGATGATCGGCGCCACATGGGTCCAGCCCAGGCCGTCCTTGCCCAGCAGGTCGTCCTGGCCCAGGCGCAGCAGCAGCCCGGCGGCGGGCAGGGTGGCGATCGGGAGCATCAGGCTGCGCCCGAACTTCTGGATTCCCGCCATGCGGGAGCCGCCCTGCTTGGCGGTCTTGTCTGTGGTGGTGGACATTGTTCCTCTCAGGATGTGGTGGGGAAGGTCGTGGGTTTGGGGGAAGTCGCGGCCATGGTGCCGTCGAGGCACATGGACAGGCTGTAGCGGTCGCCGCGGTAGTCGCTGCGGGCGTACTCGACGGGACGTCCGGCCGAGGTGGACTGGCGCACGAAGACCATCACCGGCGCCGGCGGCTCGACGTGCAGCGCCCGGCAGGTGGCGGCGTCGGCCAGTTCGGTGCGCACGCTCTGCTCGGCCGCGTCGATCCCAAGCCCCTGGTCGCGCAGCAGCAGGTAGAGCTGGCCCAGGTCGTGCTGGTCGAGCCCGGGCAGCAGGCGCGCGTTGTACCAGCTGGTCTCCAGGGCCATCGGGATGCCGTCGGCCAGCCGGACCCGCTCGACGAGCCAGTGCGCTCCCGCCCCGAGGAAGGCGGCCACGGGTGCGGACGCCTCGAGCAGCCGGCAGCCCAGCAACTGGGAGGTGGGCTCGTAGCCGCGGCGTCGCATGTCCTCGGTGAAGGAGGCCAGGTGCAGCTGCGACTCCACCCGGGTGCGGGTGACGAAGGTGCCCTTGCCGGGGGTGCTCACCAGCAGCCCATTGCTCACCAGCTCGCCGACGGCCCGTCGCACCGTCGCGCGCGAGACGCCGTGGCGGGCCATCAGTGCCCGCTCCGAGGGCAGGGCGTCGCCGGGGGAGAGTTCCTCGCGGACCAGGCGCAGCAGGCCCTCGCGCAGCTGGACGTGCTTGGGGACCATCGAGTCTGTCAACGGCGCCGGGGCCTGGACGGGCGCGGCGGGGGCGGAGCGCGGCACTGGTGTCTCCTGGTCTGGTCGGGGTGACTCCATCGACACCCCTCGGTACTGACTGGTACGGTCCAGTTGGTACCAGATGAGCGTGCAGCGTCGCGCGCCGTCGTGTCAACCCCGCCACGCGGGGCGGCCCGGGCGGTGGCGAAGTAGGCTCGCCGCAGACCGGAAGGGTCTGGCTGACGATCACGAGAGGACCTCAGATGAGCAAGGCAGAGAAGATCCTGGCCGCCCTCGGTGGCGCCGACAACATCATCGAGATGGAGCCGTGCATCACCCGGCTGCGCACCGAGGTGAACGACGCTTCCCTGGTGGACGAGGCCGCCCTCAAGGCTGCCGGCGCCCACGGCGTGATGCGCTCCGGCAGCGCCGTGCAGGTGGTCGTCGGGCCCGAGGCCGACACCCTTGCCGAGGACATCGAGGACTTGATGTGAGCACCGTCCAGGCCCCCGTGGCCGGTACCGTGCGTGCCCTGCCAGGCGTCAGCGACCCCGTCTTCGCCGCCGAGATGGTCGGCTCCGGTGCCGCCGTCGAGCCGCGCCCGGAGAAGCAGCAGGTGACCAGCCCGATGGACGGCACGCTGGTCAAGGTGCTGCCGCATGCCTTCATCGTCCACGACGGCACTGCCGGCGTCCTGGTGCACATCGGCATCAACACGGTGACGCTGCGCGGCGAGGGCTTCGACGTCCTGGTGGAGGAGAAGCAGCAGGTGACTGCCGGCCAGCCCGTCGTCGGCTGGGAACCGCAGGTGGCCGTCGACCACGAGATGGACACCGTCGTGCTGGTCTGCCAGATGGAGACCGCGCCCGGCGCCATCACGCCCGAGGGCGTCGACACCGAGGTGGAGCAGGGCGATCCGCTGTTCACGACGGTCTGAGCCGTCCACGGCCCGTCCCGTGAAGGACGGTGCGGGATGGCTCCGGGAATGACGCAGGGGGCCGGCAAGCAGATGGTTGCCGGCCCCCTCCTCGTCCAGGGACGGTGTGTTACTTGACGGCCTCGCGCACCTTGTCGAGCTCGTCGGTGATCGGCTTCGGCAGCTTGTTGCCGAAGCTTCCCAGCCAGCTCTCCAGGCGCGGCAGCTCGTCGGCCCACTCGTGGGGGACGAACTGGGTGCACTCCTTGACGCCGGCCTCGTCCAGCTCGAGGCCCTCGACGTCGAGCTCACCGTCGCCGGGCAGGATGCCGATCGGGCTCTCCACGCCCTCGACCTTGCCCTCGATACGGTCGATCATCCACTTCAGGACGCGGCTGTTCTCGCCGAATCCGGGCCACAGGAAGTCACCATCGGCGCTCTTGCGGAACCAGTTGGTGTAGAAGATCTTGGGCAGCTTGTCCTCGTCGGTCTTGTTGCCCATGTCGATCCAGTGCTGCAGGTAGTCACCGACGTGGTAGCCGATGAAGGGCAGCATGGCCATCGGGTCGCGGCGCAGGACGCCGACGGCACCCTTGGCGGCCGCGGTGGTCTCCGAGGAGCAGGTGGCACCCATGTAGACACCGTGGTTCCAGTCGCGGGCCTGGGTGACCAGCGGGATGGTGTTCTCGCGACGGCCACCGAAGACGATGATGTCGAGCGGGACGCCGTTGGGGTTGTTGAAGTCCTCCGACAGGATCGGGCACTGCTCGATCGGGGTGCAGAAGCGGCTGTTCGGGTGGGCGGCCTTCTCGTTGAAGCGACCACCCTCCGGGCCGTTTTCGGGCGTCCAGGAACGGCCCTTCCAGTCGGTCAGGTGCGGGGGCTTGACCTCGGTCATGCCCTCCCACCAGACGCCACCGTGGTCGGTGAGGGCCACATTGGTGAAGACCGAGTTGCCCTGCTCGATGGTGCGCATGGCGTTGGGGTTGGTGGAGGAGCCGGTGCCGGGGGCCACGCCGAAGAAGCCGTTCTCCGGGTTGGTGGCGTACAGGCGGCCGTCCTTGCCCAGGCGGATCCAGGCGATGTCGTCCCCCAGGGTCTCGACCGTCCAGCCGTCGATGGTGGGCTCCAGCATGGCCAGGTTGGTCTTGCCACAGGCGCTGGGGAAGGCCGCGGCCAGGTGGTAGCTCTTGCCCTCGGGGTTGGTCAGCTTGAGGATCAGCATGTGCTCGGCCATCCAGCCCTCGTCGCGGCCCATCACCGAGGCGATGCGCAGCGCGTAGCACTTCTTGCCCAGCAGGGCGTTGCCGCCGTAGCCGGAGCCGTAGCTCCAGATCGCGCGCTCCTCGGGGAAGTGCACGATGTACTTGATGTCATTGCACGGCCACGGAACGTCCTTCTGGCCGGGCTCGAGCGGCATGCCGACCGAGTGGAGGCAGGGGACATAGGGGGCATTGCGCTTGGTCATCTCGTCCAGCGCGGCCTGGCCCATGCGGGCCATGATCTTCATGCTCAGCACGACATAGGCGGAGTCGGACAGCTCTACGCCGAACTTGGGGTCCTCGGCATCGAGTGGGCCCATGCAGAAGGGGATGACGTACATGGTGCGTCCGCGCATGCAACCGTCGTACAGACGGTTCATGATGCCCTTCATCTCGTCAGGGTGCATCCAGTTGTTGGTGGGGCCGGCGTCGGCTTCCTTCTTGGAGCAGATGAAGGTCTGGTCCTCGACGCGCGCGACGTCCTCGGGATCGGAGCGGAAGTAGATGGAGTTGGGCATCACGTCGTCGTTGAGGCGAATGGCGGTGCCGGAGGCCACCAGCTCATCGACCAGTTCATTCCACTCGGCATCGGATCCGTCGCAGTAGCGGATCTGGTCGGGCTGGGTGAGGGCCGCGACCTCGTTCACCCAGTCGGTGACCGAGGCCAGCTCCGGGACCCTGCCGACGACAGGGATGTCCTTGACGTCCTTGCGTTCGAAGTCCTTGCGCGGCTCGTCGTCCAGGGGGTTGACGGGCTCGGGATTCGGGATGTGCATGCTCACGGCTGCTCCTGTACATCGGCGTACTGCTGGCATCTGGATGATCGTCGGTGGCCACGGGCTGCGAGTGGGACCTTCGATCGATGTGACCAGTACGGTTACTGGTCCCAAAAAATACCACTTGAATGGGTTGTATCATCCTGCAGCCCACAAGCGCTTGTCCACCCATGGGCCGCTCGGTGAAACGGTCCCCGGGGGCTCGATTTGTGTTCTGTCTGGGGTGGGGGTAGTGTTCAATCTCGCCCGCAAGGCATTGCACTCGTGGCTCAATGGATAGAGCATCTGACTACGGATCAGAAGGTTGGGGGTTCGAGTCCCTCCGAGTGCGCAGGACAGGAAGGCCCCGAGGAAACTCGGGGCCTTCCTGCGTGTCCGGGGCTCCTGTGTGGCCCGACGGCAGTCATTGGTGGTGGGCCCAGTGGAGGGGTGGCGAGCGCTGCAATTCTCCGACCCCTGGGGGATCGTGAGAATTCTCACACTGCAGCTCTGCTGGGTGGTCGCCGGCTCGCCAGCCGCACACGACGACGCCCCCAGCGAGCCCCAGGGGGATTCCTGGGTGCCTGCTGGGGGCGTCGAATGACCTGGGGTGCCGGGGTGGTGGCCTCTCCTGCCCTCCGGTGCCTTGTGGGCTTCCTTCGGGTGTCGTGTCGATCGGCGGGGTGTGCTCCTCGATGTCTGCAATCATTCGTCAGCGCGGGCAATGTGCGCAATGATCATTCAAAGATTTGGGCCAAATGATCAATCTCGGGCGATGGGAACCGGCAATTCTGGTCAGATGGTCCAGCGACTGGTCGACGCCGGGCCGATCGCGTGCCGTATCGCGGAACGGCAGGGGCTGGAAGGCAGTGGAGGAAGGGATCGGGATGGATGGACAGGTGCAGGACGAGCAGGCGGCCTACCGCCTCGACGCCACCGACCGCCTGCTGCTGCGGGTGCTGGACGAGGACCCGCGAATGAGCGTGCTGCTGCTGGCCCAGAAGACCGGCCTGGCCCGGGGCACCGTCCAGTCGCGCCTGGAGCGCTACCGGGAACTGGGCCTGCTGCGACTGGCCAGCACCCGCATCCCCCCATCGACCCTGGGCAGGGGGCTCACCGGAACCGTCTCGGTGGAGCTGGACCAGCACCTGCTCGACGACGCAGTCACTTCCCTGCAACGGATTCCCGAGGTGCTGGAATGCTTCGCCCCGGCCGGCTCCACCGACCTTCTGGTGCGCGTCGTGGCCCGCGACCCCGACGACCTCTACCGAGTCAGCGAGGAGATCCGGTTGTGCCCCGGGATCCTGCGCACCTCCACCAGCGTCTTCCTGCGCGAGGTCGTCTCCTACCGCATCCACCCCCTGCTGGAGGCCGACGCCCCGGCAGCCGACGCCCGGCGCAGACCTAGGATGGGGGCTGGCCAGGGCAGCCGCGAGGGCACCTCACGACAGTCCCGGCCCAGCACCGCGACCACCCGCACCACAGCGCCCGAACGGCCGGTGGCGGGCGGCCACCGCGGTGGCATGACCAGGACACCAGGTCCGACAGGCACACCAGGTCCGACAGGCACATCAGGTCCGACAGGCACATCAAGGCCGACAGGGACATCAAGGCCGACAGGGCAGTAGCGCACACCGGACAGTGCCCGGCCCCGGGCAGTGGAGGAGCACCATGCACACCATCAGCTGGCTCGACCAGGACCGCGGACGCCAGGACGTCGGCGGCAAGGCGGCGACCCTCTCGGCCCTGCTGCGCGCCGGCTTCCCCGTCCCGAACGGCTTCGTCATCACCGTCGACGGATGGCTGCAGCACCTGCAGCACCACGGCCTGGCCGAACGCCTCGGCCCACTGGAGGCGTCCGGCGGGGCAAGGGTGGTGCGTCGCGCCCTCGACGTCGCCCTGCCCGAGGAGCTTGCCGCGCAGGTGCTCGAGGCCTGGCGGCAGCTCGGGGGAGGGCCGGTCGCCGTGCGCAGCTCATCCACGGTCGAGGACCTGCCCCAGTTCAGCGCCGCCGGCCAGCTCGACAGCTTCCTCAACGTCCACGGCGCCGACGAGCTGCTCGCCGCCGTGCGCGGCTGCTATGCCTCGCTGTGGAGCGACCGGGCCGTCGCCTACCGTCGCCAGCACCAGCTCGACGACGCCGAGGCCCGGGTGGCCGTCCTCGTGCAGCTGATGGCACCCGCCGAGGCCGCCGGCGTGATGTTCACCGCCAACCCCCTCACCGGACGGCGTGAGGAGACGCTGGTCACCGCGAACCTGGGGCTGGGCGAGCACACCGCCGAAGGCGACGCCGCCGACACCTTCGTCGTGCGCGACCGGCAGGTGAGCGAGCGTCGCCTGGTCACCAAGCGCACCCGCACCGTCAGCGACCCCGAGGGGCAGGGCACCATCGAGGTGCGCGTGCGCGGGGAACAGGCCACCGGGCAGGCCATCGATGACGGGCAGGTGCTCGCCCTGGCCGAGCTGGGCGCCCGCGTCGCCGACTTCTTCGGCGGCCCGCAGGACATCGAGTGGGTGATCACCGACGGCCAGCCCGTGGTCGTCCAGGCCCGGCCCGTCACCGTCCTGCCCGAGCCGATCGGGGAGGTGCCTGACGACTGGGAGGTGCCCGACGAGAAGGGCATGTACGCCCGCAGCGCCTTCACCGACCTGCTGCCCGACCCGCTCAGCCCCCTGTTCGCCGACCTGCTGCTGCCCCAGATGCCCGAGGCCATGTGCCGGGTGCTGCGCCGCCACCTCGACGAGGACGTGCTGCGCGAGGGCGAGGTCGAGATGGTGCTGGTCAACGGCTACGCCTACTACCACCACAGCCACAAGGGACTGCGACGCCTGCTCACCCACGGCAGCCGCACCCTGACCGCCCTGCGCGGCCGCAGCCCCCACGACCCCGAGACGCTGGCCACCGTCGCAGAACCCGCCCATCACGCGGTCCTGGACGCCTGGCGTGGACGCGAGGTCGCCACCATGCCCAGCCACGAGCTGCTGCGGGGAACCCAGGAGCTGCTGGGTGCCGCCTGCGAGCACTACAGCTGGCTGCAGGCCTGCCTGCCGCTGGCCAGCAGCTCCGAACTGCCCTTCGCCCGGCTCTACACCGGACTGGCCAAGCAGATCGGCGGCCCCTCGGTGAACACCTTCCTGCGCGGCTACGAGACCCACCGCGTGCGTCGTGCCCGCTCACTGCGCGCGCTGGCCGAACAGGTGCGCCAGTACCCCGAACTGACCGCCGCCATCCTCGAGGGGCGCGAAGCCGACGAGCTGGAAGGAATGGAGGGCCTGGAGCAGGCGCGGGAGGCCTTCGCTCGCCACCTCGCCGAGCATCCCCGCCCCGGGCGCAACCTGGACCTGTGCGTCCCGCTGGACTCGGAGGACCCGACGCGGTCCGTGCAGGCCCTGCTGCCACACCTCGACGGCGAGGCGCCCGATCCCGACGAGGAGCTCGCCCGCCGCGCCGAGGAACGCGAACAGGCCACCCAGGACCTCTTCCAGCGCCTCGACCCGGCCCGTCGCGCCATCCTGCAGCCCCTGCTGGAGAAGGCGCAGGCCGCCACCCCTGCCCGCGAGGATGCCCTGGTAGAAGTGGTGGCCGGTTGGCCCCTGATGCGCCGCATGATGCTGGAGCTCGGCCGTCGCCTGGTCGACGTCGGCGCCCTGCAGCAGGCCGGCGACGTCTTCTGGCTCCACCTGGACGAGGCACGCGAACTCGCCGACCACCTCGACGCCTTCGGTGGCCACACCCACAGCCGCAACGACCTGGTGCAGCAGCGACGCACCACCTGGCGCGGCCAACGCAGCGCCGAGGCCCCCGCCCTGCTGCCGCGTCACGTCTGGAACCGGATGTTCACCCGCTTCGTGCCCGCCATGGAGAGCCACCAGCGCGGCCCCGTCATCAAGGGCTTCGGCGTCAGCCAGGGCCGCATCACCGGCCCCGCCCGCATCATTCGCGGCCCCCAGGACTTCGAGACCATGCGACCCGGCGAGGTGATCGTCTCCCCGGCCACCACGCCCGCCTGGACCCCCTTGTTCGCCACGGCCGCCGCCCTGGTCACCGACGTCGGCGGGCCGCTCTCGCATTCCTCGATCGTCGCCCGCGAACACGGCATCCCCGCCGTGCTCGGCACCGGCATCGCCACTCGCCGCATCCGCAATGGCATGCTTGTCACCGTCGACGCCGACCGCGGGAGCGTCACGATGCCCGAGGGTGAGGACCCGATCGAGACCGGATTCCGCCCCAAGGTGCCCTACAAGTTCGCCATGGGTGGCGCTGCCGCCGCCCTGGCTCTGGTCCTGAGGAAGATGCTGTGAGAGCCCGACTCGGCGCCTGTCTGGTGGCCCTGCCACTGATCCTGGCCGCCAGTGCCTGCAGCGACGGCGACCAGACCGAGGAACCGACCGCCCCCGGCCAGGTGGAGCTGGGCTACGCGCTGCCCGCAGGCATGAAGGAGGTGGCGATCCCCTCGGCCACCCCCACCGCCGGCATGCAGTACGACATCAAGCTGTTCACCGGCAAGAACGACTGCGAGCTGCGCGTGGTTCGCATGAAGCTGCCCAAGGGCGACGGCACCGAGGACCAGGACGCCACCTACAACATGCTCGGCGCCATCATGGAGTCCTCCGGGGTGCAGAACTTCACCACCAACGGCCACATGCTGCCCGGTGAGCCCGGACCGGTCCCGGCGCTGTCGGTGAGCGGATCGTCGAAGGATCTGGACCTGCGCGCCGCCGGACGGATCAGCAATGACTCGCTGCAGGGCTTCCAGATGGTCTACGGCTGCAAGAAGGGCACCCTGGACCAGAAGACCTGGCAGGCACTGGTCGATTCGCTGAAGGTCGACGACTTCAAGGGCTCGCTCAAGATGCACTGAGGCGGCCCGGGCTCCCTCCCGGGGCCGGCCACGGCCTCAGTCGCGGCGCGGCAGCGGGTTCCCGGCTCGCTGGGCCAGCTGTGCCTCGGCCAGCTCCCGTCCACCATCCTCCAGCGCGGCCAGGTTGCTGATTCCCTGCCAGTACGGACGCCCGTCACGGAACAGACGCACCTCCAGGTGGCCGAGCTGTGCCTCCACCGCGCCCGGCGCCAGGGCACGCTCCTCCACCAGGGGCACCGGCAGCACGAAGGCCTCCTCCAGTGGCGCGGCGGCGTCCACCTCGACCCGCCAGCCGCGACGGCGCCCACGCAGCCGCCAGTGGCCGTCGCCCACCGTCGCCACGACCGGGCTCGTCCCCGGATTGCCGAAGCGCAGCTGCTCGCCGTCGGGGGTGCGCACCACCAGCGCCGTCACCGTCGTCGACAGCCGCGCGTCACGTCCCGGGCGCCCCAGGTGGATCCGGCCGCCACCGAAGGCAACACAGGCCGTCGGCTCGGCGAAGCCCTGCGCCTGGCCCCACCACCACTGCACCGGGAAGCCGCCCCGCCCCCAGTTCTTCTCCGCATAGACCTGGGCGTCGTCGAACTCCCAGCGGGTGCTGCCGTCGTCGAAGACCCCCGAGGCGCTGCCGCCCAGCACCCACGGATGCCAGTACTGGTTGAGCCGGGGCACCATGCCGAAGACGTCGGAGCCGCCCAGCCGTCCCTGCCACTCGTCGAGACGGTCGAAGCGCAACTCCAGTGAGGTCGAGCCCAGGCGAGCCTGGAGGGACTCGCGGGTGGCGCGGAAGTGGCCCTCGTCGCCCCGCATCGAGACCCGCAGGCCTCGCTCGTCGCCGGCCACCGACGACAGCGTCGCCGTGGTCAGCGAACGTGCCGGGTCGGCGGCGATCCCGACGATGCCCCAGGGCTCGCCCTGCCGGGGCGTGTTCAGACCGGCCAGCGCCAGCGCCACGCGCCCCGAGGCCGGGTCGCTGATGCGCCAGAACCAGCCGTCCATGCTGACGCCACGGGCCGCCACCAGGTCGCCGCCGGGCAGCTCCGCCCCCGTCGCTCGCCAGTTGCGTCGCAGACCTTCACCCAGAGTTCGCCGGAGACCGCCGATCGCGTCCATGGCCCCACCCTAGGCTGGGAGTGATCCCGTCCGAGTCTGGAGGCAGCAATGACGAGCAAGATCTGGGCCCACCGCGGCGCAAGCGCCGAGGCATCCGAGAACACGATGGCGGCCTTCCGGCGTGCCATCGAACTCGGCGCCGATGGCATCGAGCTCGACGTGCAGCGCAGCGCCGACGGGCGCCTGGTGGTCATCCACGACGAGACCGTCGACCGCACCACCACCGGCAGCGGCCGGCTCGTCGAGATGACCTGGGAGCAGATCGAGCCGCTGCGCATCGTCGACGACGGCCGGGAACTTCCCGACGAGCGGCTGCCCCTGCTGGAGGAGGTGCTGGAGCTCGTCGCCCCCGCCGGCCTGGAACTCAACATCGAGCTCAAGGACGGCCTGGAGCCCTATCCGGGCATGGATGCCCAGGTGGTGCAGGCCGTGCGCGTGGCACGGATGACCGACCGGGTGATCCTCAGCTCCTTCAACCACGTGCAGTTCCACGGCTCCCGCGCCCTGGGGCTCCCCCTCGGCCTGCTCTATGTGGAGCCGCTGTGGGCGGTGGAGGACTATGCCGCCCGCTTCGGCGCGGCCGCCGTCCACCCCGACTTCCGCACCCTCGCCGAGCCCGGGCTGCTGGAGCGGCTGCGCGCCGAGGCGATCGCGGTCAACGCCTGGACCGTCAACGAGCGCGCCGACATCGAGGCGATGCTGGCGCTTGGTGTCGATGGGATCATCACCGACGAGGTGGCCCTGGCCCTGGAACTGCGCGACGGGCACTGAGCCGGCCGGGGTGGCCCGATAGGCTCCCGGACATGAGCGAGCAGAGCGGCAATCCTTTCAAGCCCGAGCTGTGGGACGAGATTCCCGGCTTCGACTTCACCGACATCACCTACCACCGCGCCAAGCACGTGCCCGCCGTACGCGTGGCCATCAACCGGCCCGAGGTGCGCAATGCCTTCCGGCCGCACACCGTCGACGAGCTGTACACCGCCCTGGAGCACGCCCGGACCAGCGCCGACATCGGCTGTGTGTTGCTCACCGGCAACGGCCCCAGCGCCAAGGATGGCGGCTGGGCCTTCTGTTCGGGTGGCGACCAGAGGATCCGTGGCAAGGCCGGCTACATGGCGGAGGCCGATGCCGGCAGTGGCGCGAATGATGGCTCCGCCAAGCCCTCGCCGATCGACCAGGCCAAGCTGGGCCGCCTCCACATCCTGGAGGTGCAGCGTCTGATCCGGTTCATGCCCAAGCCGGTCATCGCCCTGGTCAACGGCTGGGCGGCCGGCGGCGGACATTCGCTTCACGTGGTCAGCGACATGAGCCTGGCCAGCGCCGAGCACGCCAGGTTCAAGCAGACCGACGCCGACGTCGGCTCCTTCGACGCCGGCTACGGGTCGGCCTACTTGGCCCGTCAGGTGGGGCAGAAGGTGGCGCGCGAGATCTTCTTCCTGGGCCAGACCTACGACGCCCAGCGCGCCTACGAGATGGGCACCGTCAACAAGGTGGTCCCGCACTCCCAGCTCGAGGACGAGGGGCTGGAATGGGCGCGGATCATCTGCGGCAAGTCGCCGACGGCCCAGCGCATGCTCAAGTACGCCTTCAACGCCATCGACGACGGGCTGGTGGGCCAGCAGATCTTCGCCGGTGAGACCACCCGCCTGGCCTACATGACCGACGAGGCCGTCGAGGGGCGCGACTCCTTCCTGGAGAAGCGCGATCCCGACTGGTCCAGCTTCCCGTACTACTACTGATCGCCAACCCCTGACCTGCCCCGCGGGCTCAGTTGGTCAGACATGTGTGGAGCCGGTGCAACACATGTCTGACCAACATGCGGTGGTTCGGGTGTTGGCCCGGTGTTGTCCGTGCACCGCTGGCCCTTTCGTGAGTCCCTGGGCGCGGGAACGATCGGTGCATGGCCCCACGTGCACCCATCCCCGAGTCGCTGCTCCGGTTGGCGCGGGCCCAGGCCGGTGCCGTGACTCTCGAGCAGTGCCGGATGGCGGGCCTGCCTCGAACTGGCCTCTCGCGCCTGGTTGCCGAGGGTCTGTGGGTGCGCGCTGGCCGAGGGCTGTACGTGACGCATCCGCTGGAATGGGGCGAGTCCACCCGCCAGTGGCTCGCCCTGCTGGCTGGCGGCGAGGCCGCAGCGCTGGGCATGGAGACCGCGGCCGCCTTGCAGGGTTGGCGTCGGCCCTCCCGCACGGTTCACGTCGTGGTGCCCTGGAGTCGCCGCGTGGTCCAGCCCGGTCCGTGGCTGAGCCACGCCACCCGCATTCCCTTCCGCGTCGTCGGTGATCCGCCCCGTACCACCGTGGAACGCACCGCTCTCGACCTGGTCCGGGCCGATCCGTCGAATGCCAGTGCAATCCTCGCCGATGCCGTGAACTCGCGTCGCACCACCGCCACCCGGATCCTGCAGGAGCTCGAGGCCTTCGGCACCTTCCCTCGCCGTGATGTGGTGCGCGCCATCCTGGGAGACGTTGGGGACGGCGCGCTCAGTGTGCTGGAGCTGATGTGGCTGCGCGAGGTGGAACGTGCCCATGGCCTGCCGCGCGGCCAACGCCAGAGCAGTAGCCGGGTCGGCCTGCGCGACATCACCTACGGTCGGCTGGTGGTGGAGCTCGACGGCAGGCTCGGCCACACGGGAGCCGGAGCCTTCAGGGACATGCACCGGGACAACCTCCATCTCCTCCAGGGAGAGCCCACGCTGCGCTTCGGCTTCCATGACACCGACACCCGGCCCTGTGCGTGCGCGGCGATGGTGGTGGCAGTTCTGCGCAGGATGGGCCACGGCGTCGACTGGCACTCATGCCGCCGGGGCTGCGTGGAGTCCGAGGCCCTGTTGGACGGCGTCGCCTGAGGCTGGCGTGACGGCTGGTCAGGATTGTGCTGCACCGATGCCACACAACTCTGACCATGACCGCGCACGGCCGGCTCGGGGCGGGCTTCAGCCCACGACGCCCCCGACGCGGTGGCCGTCCTCCAGGTAGACGCAGCTGCGGGCCTCGAGCCCCACGGCGACGCGGCGGCTGATCGCCGGGCGCAGCATCTCCAGTGCCTCGGGAACCGGTGCGAAGCGGAACCCGCTGATCTCCTCGGGCTGCACGCGGATGCGTCCGAGGGCGGCGGGCGACAGGGTTCCGCAGTGGAAGAGGAAGCGTAGGCCCAGCTGGCGCCCGACGTGGGGACGGGTGTCGACGGCCACGAGCCGCCCCCGCCGCACGAGCAGGTTGGTCTCCTCGTGCACCTCCCGGCGGCAGGCCTGCCAAGGGGACTCCCCGTCATGCTTCATCGCCCCGCCGGGGATGCTCCACCCGCTCTTGTGGGTGGGCTTGACCACCAGCAGCCGACCGCAGCCGTCGAGCAGGATCGCGCCGCAGCTGACCGGGACGGTGGGTGGGGGCAGGGGAACGTTCTGGCGGGATGGCACCAGCACAGCATGCTGCACACGGCCCCTCGCCCGCACGCGCAGCCACTCGCACCGAGGCCCGCGGGGAATCTGTGGGGAGCGCGCGGGCGACCTGTGGGCTGAGAGCGAAGAATGTGACCATCGCCACAATTGCGAGCTAGCCTCTGGAACGATCAAGAGTTCAATGGCCCGTGCAGCTGCGGGCCACGACAGGAGCACCATGAGCAAGTCCCGCCCGCACGTCGTCATCATCGGATCCGGATTCGGCGGGCTCTTCGCGGCCCAGCAGCTGGCCGACGCCGAGGTCGACGTGACCATCGTGGCCAAGACCACCCACCACCTCTTCCAGCCCCTGCTCTACCAGGTGGCCACCGGAATCCTGTCGCCCGGCGAGATCGCCCCGCCCACACGCGAGATCCTGCGACACCAGAAGAACGCCCGGGTGCTGATGAGCGAGGTGACCGCCATCGACATGGACGCCCGCGAGGTGGTGGCCGAGGCGCTGGGCAAGACCAGCACCATCAGCTACGACTACCTGGTCGTCGCAGCCGGCGCTGGCCAGTCCTACTTCGGCAACGACCACTTCGCCATCTTCGCGCCCGGCATGAAGTCCATCGACGACGCCCTGGAGCTGCGCGCCCGCATCTTCGGCTCGCTGGAGGTGGCCGAGCTCACCGAGGACGCCACCGAGCGCGGGCGTCTGACCACCTTCGTCGTGGTCGGCGCCGGCCCCACCGGTGTGGAGATGGCCGGCCAAATCCGCGAGTTGACGAGCCACACCGTCAAGGACGACTACAAGAACTTCGACCCGGCGAGCTCACGGGTGCTGCTGGTGGATGCCGCCGACAAGGTGCTGCCGCCCTTCGGGGGGAACCTGTCGGCCAAGGCGCAGGAGCAGCTGGAGAAGATCGGCGTCGAGGTGAAGCTCGGGGCCATGGTCACCGGGGTCGACGCCGACGGGGTGGAGCTCAAGTACTCCGATGGCACCTCCGAGCGCATCGAGTGCGGCTGCAAGGTGTGGGCCGCCGGTGTGCAGGCCAGCCCGCTGGGCAAGATGATCGCCGACCAGTCCGAGGCGACGATCGACCGCGCTGGCCGCGTCGAGGTGGACAAGGACTGCTCGGTGCCCGGGCATCCCGAGGTCTTCGTCGTGGGCGACATGATGAGCCTGGACAAGCTGCCGGGCGTGGCCCAGGTTGCGATCCAGTCGGGCCGCTATGTGGCCGACAAGATCCGTGGCCAGGTGGAGGGCAAGCCCGTGACGGCCCCCTTCCGCTACCGCGACAAGGGATCGATGGCCGTGATCAGCAAGTACAGCGCCGTGATGAAGTCCGGCAGGCTGGAGCTGACGGGCTTCCCCGCCTTCGTGGCATGGCTGGGGCTGCACCTGCTCTACATCGTCGGCTTCAAGGCCCGCTTCACCACCCTGGTGCACTGGGCGATCGCCTTCTTGAGCACCGATCGCAGCGAGCGGATCACCACCCGTCAGCAGCTGGTGGGGCGCCTGGCGCTCAAGCAGCTGGGCAGTGACTTCCAGCCCACCATCACCGGCACCCAGAACCCCTCGCGGATCGAACCCAAGCTCGTGGTCAGCGACATGGAGGAGCCGGACGAGCACCGTCTGTGAGCCAGTCCCGGCACGTGCCGGGTGAATGACGACTCGGGCCCCGCGATGGATCGCGGGGCCCTGGTCGTGTGCTGGAGGGGGTCAGTCGGCCAGTCCGTAGAGGCGGTCGCCGGCGTCGCCCAGTCCGGGGACGATGTAGCCGTGCTCGTTGAGTTTCTCGTCGACGCCGGCGATGACCAAGGTGCAGGGCACCTCCAGGTCGGCGACGAGCTTGCGGAAGTTCTCGATGCCCTCGGGGGCGGCAAGGATGCAGATGCAGGTGATGTGGTCGGCGCCGCGGTCCACCAGGAACTTCACGCAGCCGCCCAGCGAGCCGCCGGTGGCCAGCATCGGGTCGAGCACGTAGCACTGGCGTCCCGACAGGTCCTGGGGGAGGCGTTCGGCATAGGTGACCGGCTGCAGGGTCTCCTCGTTGCGCACCATGCCGACGAAGCCGACCTCGGCGGTGGGCATCATGCGCATCATGCCCTCGAGCATGCCTAGCCCGGCGCGCAGGATCGGCACCACCAGGGGCTTGGGGTTGCTCAGTGTCAGGCCGCTGGTCACGGCGACGGGGGTCTCCACGTCGACGGGGCTGACGCGCACCTCGCGGGTGGCCTCGTAGCTGAGCAGGGTCACCAGTTCCTCCACCAGGTGGCGGAAGGTTGGTGAGTCGGTCTTCTTGTCCCGCAGCAGGGTGAGCTTGTGGGTCACCAGGGGATGGTCGAGTACGCGCAGTTCCACGCCCCTACTGTCCCACACGGGCCCGGTCGCCGACAGTCGGGAGTGGGTGCTGATGGGGTGCGCGTGTGCGGGCTGCGTCGGCGGGCGATTTGGGGTTGACTGGTCTGGGAGGATGGTCGTGGAGCACGTTGGCGAAGGAGGAGTCGTGACCGCATTCGACGATGAGGTGGATCCCTTCGAGACCAGGGACGCAACGCCGTCGCACTATCTGGAGGAGGACGTCGACGACTTCGACGACGATGATCTCGACGAGGATGACGATGATCTCGACGAGGACGACTCGGACGAGGACGACGACTCCGACGATGATGATGACGACGACTTCGACGACCTCGACGACGCCACTGCGGACGAGATCGACCTGGTGCTTGCCCTCTACCGTGAGGACGGCCAGCCGGTCGGCGTGCCGCTGGCGGTCGACCTGGCCAATGACCTCGACGGGTTCATCACCCAGCTGAGGCGCATCCCCGGTGACGGTGGGGCGATCGGCATGGTCTCGGTGGCGGGTGAGTTCTTCGTCCTGTGCCGGGTGCGCGGACGCACCGTCCAGGTGCTGCTGAGCGATACCGTCGCCGCGAATGACTGGCCGATCGCCCGCGACGTGGCCGACTACCTGGGTGAGGACATCCCCGACCCGGACGACGACTCCGAGCCGATGGGCGATGCGGAGCTCCTGGTGGACCTGGGGGTCTCCGAGTTCGACCTGGAGGCGATTGCCGACGACCTGGAGGAGGACTCCGACGAGCTGCTGCGCCGCCTGGCCGTCCGGCTGGGTTTCGGGCCGCAGTTCGAGCACGCCAGCCACGCCACGCCTCAGCGCTGAGCGTGGCCAGCCGCTGGGACTGGGCCATGGGCCTGGCCCTCGGCCAGGCACGTCTGGCCGCCAGTCACGACGACATCCCCATCGGGGCCGTCGTGCTGGGTCCCGATGGCGAGGTGCTGGCATCGGCCGGCAATGAGCGGGAGCTGACCGGCGACCCCACCGGGCACGCGGAGGTGTTGGCGCTGCGCCGCGCCGCCGAGGTGCGGGGCGGGTGGCGGCTGGAGGGCTGCACCTTGGTGGTGACCCTGGAGCCCTGCACCATGTGCGCCGGGGCGATCGTGCTCTCCCGGGTGGAGCGGCTGGTCTTCGGCGCCTTCGACGAGAAGGCGGGGGCGGTCAGCTCGCTCTTCGACGTGGTCCGCGACCCGCGGCTCAACCACCGGCCCGATGTGCGCAGCGGAATCAGGGCCGAGGAGTGTGGCCGCCTGCTGCGCGACTTCTTCGGGCACTGAGCCCCAGCCTGCGCCAGCCCTGGCAACCAGCTCAGGGCAACCGATCCCGGGATCCGCCGGGCCCCGAGTGGCGCGCGATCCACCGACTGTGGCACACTTCTTCGCGGTGACGTGTCTGAGCGGCCGAAAGAGCTCGCCTCGAAAGCGAGTGTGGTGAAAGCCACCGAGGGTTCAAATCCCTCCGTCACCGCCAATGAGAAGGGGCTCCCGGATTCCGTGAGCCCCTTCTGGCATGTCTGGGCGACGAGGGATCCCCGGCTGGTGTCCAGGAACCACATCCACAGCGGTCCTCGCTGTCCAGGCGGCATTGATGGCTGCTGTGATGTGGTTTGCGGACGGGCCCCCCAGACGGCCAGCCCGATCCGCGGGTCGGCACAGCAGCTGTGCGGTGGCGCGCGAGCCGACCAGGTTGGCGATGGGCCGGGTCCGGGGGCGCCTTCTGGAACAATGGAAGCCATGCCCCCCATCGACCTCGCCCTGCTGGTTGGCGGTGTCATTGCCCTGGTGGCGGTCGTCGCAGCCAGGACGGGTTCCCGGCTCGGACTGCCCGCGCTACTGCTCTTCCTCTTCCTGGGCATGGCCCTGGGCAGTGGTCCGGCCCCGATCAACTTCGACGACGCAGACCTGGCCCATGGCCTGGGTTTTGCGGCGCTGGTCTTCATCCTGATCGAGGGCGGTTTCTCGACCAGGTGGGAGACCATCCGGCCGGCCGTCGGTGCCGCCGGCGTCCTGGCCAGCCTTGGCATCGGGGTGAGCATCGCCCTGGTGGCGCTGTTCGGCCACTTCGTGCTCGGTGTGCCCTGGGCCGTTGCCGTGCTGCTGGGGGCGATCACCGCACCCACCGACTCCGCTGCCGTCTTCGCGGTGCTGCGGGGGGTGCCGCTGCCCAGCCGGGTGCGGGCCATGCTGGAGGCCGAGTCCGGGCTCAATGACGCCCCCACGGTGCTGCTCGTCGCGGCTGCTTCCCAGCTGGCCCTGGGCAATGCCCCGCACGGCGGCTACTGGGGCCTGCTGGGGGTGGTGGTCTTCGAGCTGCTCGGTGGCATCCTGCTGGGGCTGGCCCTGGGCGCTGCCGGCGTCTGGGTGCTGCGGCGGCTGGCGCTGCCCTCCTCGGGCCTGTACCCGCTGGCGGCGATGGCTTGGGCGGTGGTCACCTATGGCGGGGGCGTGAGCGTGCACGTCTCGGGATTCGCGGCCGTCTACGTGTGTGCGGTGGTGCTGGGCAATGGACAGCTGCCGCACCGCCACGCCACCCGCTCCTTCGCCGAGGGGGTGGGCTGGATCGCCCAGATCGGGCTGTTCGTGATGCTCGGCCTGTTGGCCGACCCGGGACGCATCAGCCTGCGGGAGGTGGTGGTCGGGGTGATGATCGGGCTCTTCCTGACCCTGGTGGCCCGCCCGCTGACGGTCTTCGCGAGCCTGTCTTGGTTCCGCGTCCCGCTGGCCGAACAGGTCTTCGTCTCGTGGGCGGGCCTGCGCGGCGCGGTCCCGATCATCCTGGCCACGGTGCCCCTGTCGGAGCGGGTGCCGCAGGCCGACGACCTCTTCGACATCGTGGTGGTCTTCGTGATCGTCTTCACCGCCCTGCAGGGGCCGACCCTGCCCTGGGTGGCGCGCAAGCTGCGGCTGGCCGACCCCAATACCGCCAGCGACGTGGACATCGAGGCGGCGCCGCTGGACAAGATCAATGCCGAGCTGCTGCAGGTGCGCATCCCCGAGGGTTCACGCCTGGCGGGGGTGACGGTGCGCGAGCTGCGGCTGCCGCGCAATGCGGTGGTCTCGCTGGTGATCCGTGGTGACCGCTCCTTCGCCCCGCACGGCCAGAGCCGGCTGGTGGTGGGCGACGAACTGCTGGTGGTGACCCCGGAGCGGCACCGTCGCGAGGTGGAGAACCGGATCACCGGCATCGGACGTGGTGGGCGTCTGGCGCTGTGGACCGAACGCGATCCCCAGTCGCACTGAACGGGCTCCTTGCACTGACCGGGCAGTGCGCACCGACCGGGCAGTGAGCCCGGCAGGATCAGGCCTCGGGAGTGGCGACGGCCGGAGGCAGGCAGACGGTGGGGCCGTCGACGGCGACCTGCTTGGGGGCCGAGGCGGTGAAGCCGGTGTTCTTGTTGCCCACCAGCACCTCGACGCTGTGGTCGGCGCGGCCGTCGGCCTTGACCGTGGCGTCCTTGAAGAAGCCGGCCACGAGCTTGACCTCGGGATTGTTCACGTCGGCACCGATTACCTGGGTGTGGTTGACCTCGACCTCGGTGTTTCCGGTCTTGGTGACCGTGAAGCCGGCATCGCGCAGCTGCGCGGCGACCTTGGTGGCCAAGCCGTGGGTGCTGCCGCCGTTGTAGACCTTGACGCCCACCTGTTTGGCGGTCAGCGCCTTGCCGACGCTCTGCTCGACGCAGGGGACCAGCGGGGGCGGGGGTGGCGGGGCCATCACATTCCTGTATCCCCAGCGGGCGCCCAGGACCAGGAAGGCGAGCAGCGCGAGCAGGGTGACGGGCGTGGCGAGCATGCGCGCATACCGCTGCACGGGAGCCTCCTTCGTCGGGTGGGTCGAGCTGGGGGAAGCCTACTTCAGTTCCAGCACGCGGGCGTGCACGGTCTGGCGTTGCTGCAGCGCAGCGCGCAGGGCCCGGTGCAGGCCGTCTTCCAGGTAGAGCTCCCCGCGGTACTTCACCACGTGGGCGAACAGGTCGCCGTAGAAGGTGGAGTCGTCCTCGAGCAGTGCCTCCAGGTCGAGCATCCGCTTGGTGGTGACCAGCTCGTCGAGGCGTACCTGGTGGGGTGCGATGGCAGCCCACTGCTTCTGCACATATCCATGGTCCGGGTAGGGCCGGGACTCACCCACACGCTTGAAGATCACGTCTCGAGCCTAGCGGGCAGAAGGTCCCACGGCATGGGGTGGTGCAGATCGTGTGTGTCACCACCGACGGGGAACGGCGTGGCTGTGACACGCTTGGGGCATGAGTGACCAAGCTGCCACGCCTGTCGAGGCGATCACCACCGGTTACACCTTCGACGAGCCCGCCATCGAGCTGGGGGTCCTGGTGGAGGCCGACCAGCCGGTTCCCGAGGCCGTCATCCGCATCCCGCTGGGCATGCTGAACCGGCACGGCCTGGTGGCCGGGGCCACCGGCACCGGCAAGACCAAGACCCTGCAGCTGATGGCCGAGCAGATCAGCGCTGCCGGGGTGCCGGTCTTCGCGGCCGATGTCAAGGGCGACCTGTCGGGGCTCGGCAGCGCCGGGGAGTCCTCCGAGAAGCTTCAGGCGCGCACCGCGGCGATCGGCCAGCAGTGGCAGGGCCTGGCCAGCCCCGTCGAGTACTTCCAGCTGGGTGACGAGCAGGGCGGCCAGGGCGTCCCGCTGCGCGCCACCGTCACCAGCTTCGGGCCGCTGCTGCTGGCCAAGGTGCTGGGCCTCAACGAGACCCAGGAGAGCTCGCTGGGCCTGGTCTTCCACTACGCCGACGGCCACGGCCTGCCGCTGCTCGACCTGGCCGACCTGCGTGAGCTGTTGCTGTGGCTGACCAGCGACGAGGGCAAGCCGGAGCTCAAGGGCATCGGCGGGCTGTCCACCGCCACCGCCGGGGTGATCCTGCGCGAGATCACCGCCCTGCAGGCGCAGGGGGCCGACGCCTTCTTCGGCGAGCCCGAGTTCGAGACCGCGGACCTGCTGCGCACCGCCGAGGACGGCCGCGGCACCATCAGCCTGCTGGAGCTGCCCAACCTTGCCGACCGGCCGGCCCTGTTCAGCACCTTCCTGATGTGGCTGCTGGCCGAGCTCTTCCACGACCTGCCCGAGGTGGGCGATGTCGACAAGCCCCGCCTGGTCTTCTTCTTCGACGAGGCCCACCTGCTCTTCAACGGCGCCTCCAAGGCCTTCCTGGAGGCCATTGCCCAGACGGTGCGGCTGATCCGTTCCAAGGGCGTGGGCGTCTTCTTCGTCACCCAGAGCCCCAAGGACGTGCCTGACGCGGTACTGGCCCAGCTCGGCTCGCGGGTACAGCACCAGCTGCGTGCCCACACCCCGAATGACGCCAAGGCTCTCAAGCAGACCGTCGCCACCTTCCCCAGGAGCCACTACGACCTGGGCGAGGCCCTGCAGCAGTTGGGGATCGGCGAGGCGATCGTCACCGTGATGGACCCCGACGGGGCCCCCACCCCGGTCGCCTGGACCCGGATGCGCGCCCCGCAGTCACTGATGGCCCCGACCCCCGCCGAGCAGGTGGCGGCTGCCGTCGCCGCCAGCCCGCTGCAGGCGAAGTACGGCCACTCGGTCAACCGGGAGTCGGCGCAGGAGATCCTGGCCGCCCGGCTGCAGGCCAGCGCCGAGGTCGAGGCGGCCACCGAGCGCGAGAAGGAGTCCGCTGCGCGGGACAAGGAGCTGGCCCGCCAGCAGGCCGAACTGGACCGGGCCGAGCGTGCCCAGCAGCGCACCCCCGCCCCGCGCGGGCGCGCCGCGCAGGACAGGGGCATCGTCGAGCAGGTGGTCGGCTCCAGCGCTTTCAAGCAGTTCGCCCGCTCGGCCGGGCGCGAGATCGCACGCTCGATCTTCGGGACCCGCCGACGCTGACCAGTGGCCAGGCCCGGACCGGCAGCCAGCCGGTCCGGGCCGTCACCCCCCCCGTCCTCGCGGTGTGAGGGGTGGGCTGCTCAGCGGCGGGTGGGCACCACGATCACGGGGCAGATCGACTGGCGCACCACGTGGGCGGCGGTGGAGCCCAGCACGGCGCCGGCCAGGCCCGAGCGGGCCCGCGAGCCGACCACCAGAAGCTCCGCCTCGTGCGAGGCGTTGACCAGCACCTCTCCGGCATGTCCCAGGCCCACCCGAACTTCGACATCCAGCTCGGGGGCCTGGTCGAGCTGGGCCCGCACCTGCTCCTCGAGCTGGGTGGAGAAGGTCTCCTGCACCCGGCTGAACAGGTCAGGGTCCATCACCGGAAGGCCCTCCACCGTGCCGGGGGTGTACTCCCAGGAGTGCACCACCAGCAAGCGGCCGCCCATGCGCGCGGCCTCCCGGATCGCCACCGGCAGTGCATGGGATCGCTCGGCATCCTCGACGCCCACCAGCACGGTTCCGGCCGATCGGTCGTCGTGGGCGGTGCCCGTCTCGGGCACCACGGCGACCGGGCCGTGGGCGTGGGAGACGAGGTGGCGCGAGACCGAGCCCAGCGCCATCGCCCGCACCGCTCCGAGGCCGCGGGTTCCCGCGACGACCATCTCGGCATCCTTGCTGGCCTGGACCAGCGCCAGCGCCGGTTCGGAGTCCTCCAGCAGCGCGGAGGAAATGTCGAGGTCGGGATGTTGCGCACGGGCCTCGCTGGTGGCCCTGTCCAGCCGCTCCTGGGCGGAGCGGGCGACACGGGTGGTGAAGTCACGGGCGTCCTGGCGCAGCATCTGGCTCAGGGAGCCGGGGCTGGGCACCTGCAGGGGCGGCAGGGCCAGGACCAGGGTGAGCCCGACGTCGAGGGCCTCGGCGCGTCGGGCGGCCCACTCGGTGGCCACGGCCGACTGCGAGGAGCCGTCGACCCCGACCACGATGCGGCCGGCGGTCTCGAAGGTGGGGGAGGTGGGGGAGGTGGTGGTGCTCATGGCTCGCTCCTGTCCTGTGACGGGGCGTGTCCGGGGCTACGCCCTCACCCCAAAGCTATCCCCGAAAGGGTGGAATGGGGGCAGAAAATGCCGAAGTCACCGGCCTGCGGGACGATGCTCATCCCAAGCGGCCACCGGGGCTTCACAGGTTGGACAGGCGGGCCAGGGAGGGGTCCTCGGCCAGTGCGTCGGTGATGCGCTGCATCTCTGCGGTGAGGGTGGCCACGTCGATACGGCGAGACAGGAAGGCATTCCACAGCAGCTGGTGGTCGCCCCGGATGCCGTAGTGGTCCAGGGCACGCCAGGTCACCTGCCGGCGGCCTGCTGCCCGCAGCAGCTCGTCCTGCCGTTCCAGCAGGCGCGAGGGCCGCGCCGGGAGGGCATCGGTGCGGGTGCTGGGAAGCTGCGTCTCGGCGCAGTGGGCGCGGGCGGCCTCCGCCGAGAAGGCGGCCAGCAGCGCCTGCCGGGCCCCGGCGGGATTGGTCGAGCCGCTGGGCAGGATGAAGGCATCGGCAGGGCTGGTCTGCAGCGCGGCTGCTCCCATCGTCGGGGTGGCCGTGAGCGACGGGCAGGGCACCAGGTCGAGCTGGAATTCCTCCGTGGTCCTGGCCAGGGCCATGGTCCGGGCATCGGCAGCCACCATGAGCACCTCCTGGTCCTGGGAGAAGGCCCCGATGGCCTGCTTCCAGGTGCGCTGCGCGCCACCGGGGCGCACCAGGCCGGCGGTGAGGGCCTCGTCGAGCTGGTGAAGCGCCGACTGGAGGGCGGGGTGGGACCAGCAGCCGACCGTCAGCTGGTCGATCGCGCGGAGCGGCTCGGGCCCTGCCTGCTTGGCGGCGCTGGCGACGACCAGGTCCAGGTAGTCGGTGGCGTGGTCCTGCCCCCAGCACAGCAGCTGCAGGCCCTGTTCGCGGCCCTGGCGTCCCAGCGCGAGCAGCTCGGGCCAGGTGGTGGGTGGTTGCCAGCCGTGCCGCGCGAACAGGCTGCGCGAGAACCACAGGCCGTGCACCAGCCAGGTAGCAGGAAGGGCCACCCGGCGGGCGGGCCGTCCGGCCGGGCCCTGGATGCGGGACCCGGCCCAGGCCTCCGGCCGCAGGTGGCTCGGCAGGTCTGCGGGCAGGTCGGGCAGGTCGTCCAGACCGGTGGCCAACCGCGCAACGGGCAGCGGGGAGGCGGCATCGTCGAGGACCAGATCGGGGCGGTCCTCGTCGTCCCCCAGTGCCGCGGCCAGGTCGCTGGCCATGGTTGCCGTGCTGGTGGGGCGCAGCTCCACCCGGCGGGTGCGCAGCTGGGAGTCGGCGGTGCGGAACCAGTCCTCAGTGGTGATGTCCTTGCCGATCAGCAGCCGGACGGGACCACTCGGGTCGGGGCTCACCATTGACGGTGTCGGGTTCGGACCGCCGGAAGAGTACGGTGCCGTGCAGTC